>NZ_SPQR01000001.1:300000-598221 GCF_004766055.1 Desulfosporosinus sp. Sb-LF
ACATATGTATATGGAAGGATTTTATTGTGAGACAAGAGAAGATGCACTGAAAAAAGTTCTGATACCCAAAGACAGTATGGCTTCTTGCGGAGGCTCTGCAACCCTTCGTGAAATTGGTTTGTAGGTCGCATTTCATAAATCGATCAAAATTTTGTCTGCGATTTCGACTTCGTTATACCCTGTGTAAAGCGCATAGTAGGTCACGACTGTTCTATGTTCGACCCTGAGTGTTCATTGTCGCAATCATGTCATTCGATCTTAAGCCTTGATATATTCTTCATACAAAGGTCACGAAATGGTAACAAATTTATTTTATGATAAGAGCAACAGATGATTACCCGCTACTTAAGCGGTTAATATAGAGCTTTTTCTCATTTCTTATCCTCCTACTTCTCCCCCTCATAGTGAGGGGGCTTTTTGTATTGTCTAAAGAGGTTCCCCTTAATTTTGCAGGAATTTCATGAGATGATTGGGTGTGCCCTGTATTAATATTTTTTTGATATTTAACGCAAATTGACGTTTAATCAAGGAAAGAAGGGTTAATAAATGTTTGGCTAAGGAAATAAAGACTTTGAATGCATACGGAGAAGTGAGTTTGAATTAGCAGCGATCATAACGATGCCGATGATGTAAGTGCTGGAGATTTGAGTAAGCGAATCATCGTCACGGAATTAGGAGCAACAACACAAGTGCAGGAGCTCTCCCGAAAAATAAACATGCTTATCGATAACTTCGAGTTAGCATTCAAGGGGACGACCCATGGACTTACTAAAATTATTTCAGCTACATATGAAGAACTTAAGGTTATTCGTGTTCAGAATGAAGGACTTAGTGAACAGGTTGAGCAGATTAAACAAATTACAATTGCAGTAGATAATACGGCGCAGTCAATTGAGAGCGTTGCTGTTTCGACTGCAGAAATTGCAAATTCCTAGGAATGCTTGAAGAACTACAAAGGGTATGTTTATAAAGACAAAGCGAGATGACATAGCTAAAGCCCTTAAAAAACTAACTATGACTATAATTCATACTCAACTTAACTATAATGAATTTGTTTTTATTATTCAAAAGCAATAATATATTAACAAAGAAAGTCACGAAGCGATAGTAAAGATCAAACCACAATTACTCGCTATTTTAGCGGTTAAATATAGAGTGCAATTTCCGATTATTCCACCTTTCATTTCTATACCCCTCCTAGCGAGGGGATTTTTTGTAAAGAAAAGGTGCCGTAGTGAGAATCAGAGTTAGTTATAGGGCATGGTTTTTGTATAAGGTGTAATAAAATGTCCCAAGATTCCAAGAAGTAATTAATTACCAAAATGTTAACGCAAATATGTAAATATGTAGTATAATATGTCGAAGGATGTATTTAGGCTTTTTCATGTAGTTAAAACTCTTGTCTGTCCGCTTTATGGGCGGTGGGAACTTTTTTAGATAATCTTGTCCCATATATTGGGCAATAACTAAGCCCTATGGGACATTGCGCAAAGGCCTCCGGACGCGGGGGTCTCTTTATGCTACTGTATATGGTTCTCTGAGAGGTGAGATTTATGGTCATTAGTCCAATGCTATTACACAAGGTAGAAGAACCCCTTTGACAACGATGATTGGGTAAGTGAATTAAAATTAGACAGGATTCGCTTACTCTACTCTACGATGAATGGTTCAGACTTTAAATACCAGACATGAAATGAAGTAACAGAACGTTCTCTCTAGCTTATTACAAATCAATCCCCAAGGGTACGATCCTCGATGGTGAAATTATTATCACTGACGAAATTGGCCGGAATTTGAAGCGTTGATGGAGAGGTTTCAAGTCAGGTACCTTGAATTTGCTAAGAAGGTTTTTGTGGATAGCAAAGGGAGGGCTTTGAGCCCACTAGTGGTTTTACCTATAACTTACCAGCATAGAATCCAACAATAACGTAATTCAACATGGTATAATAGGCCGAAGGGACTTTTGGCCCTTTAACCCTTTTCATGTAGCATTCCTCTTTTTTCCCTCCGGGGACAGCAATTCGGAGGGGATTTTTTCGAAGATCTAGTTTAGAAAAGACTCTTTTTACCTTTATAATATTGTGCAAAGATCTCCTTCGATGGAGATCTTTATTTTATTGGCTGGCTTATATTCTTAATATAATATTAAATATCTACAACTCTATTGTATTCTTATAGCAGAAGTTCGTACTTAGATAGAAAAACTACACAAAAAATATACTGTAGAACCATCCTTGCTGTGGGACGGTTCTACAGTATATTTTTTGTAGAAGATTTAGAAAAGGAGAGCTTAATTACTCTCTTTGGTTTTTGGTTTAAGGAACTACTTTAGAAAATTATATAGATCAGTAACCTTGTCATGTTGAAGCACAACTGTAATATTCGTAGTGTCAGGTCGCATCCTAACGCCATTGGTAGCCTTTTTAAGTCTGCTTTCCTGAAAGTCTGGACCCAGAATTGAAACTGCTTGATCAAATGTCATACCCTTGCGAGCTTATTGAATTGGTCTACTGAAAAGAGTAGAAGCGGTTTTGCCGGGCATGGTCTGAGTTTCGGATTCAAGCCTACCTTTATTAAGTCGAATATTAAAATCTTACTACCCGTCCTGTTAAACATTTTGATCGCTGATAATTTGCCATGTGCTATAATACGAATAATAGGCAAGTTGAAACAAGGGGGAATAAAGTAATAATTTACACCAATGACTTTTATAAATGTTATATAGGTAACTAAAAAACTAAGTATACCCCGTTCGATTAGTTTATGGACTTCGCTCCCCCTTAAATAAAAGGAGATGTAAAAATGAAAAAGATAGAGACGTTAGAAGATGCCCAATACTTTATAGACAACTTCAGGTATTTAGGGAAAGAATCAACAACCTTATACGGAGTTCAAAGTTGGAGTTATGAACGTAACCTGCTCAACGAAGATGGTCATTCGAAGGTTAACAGTTTGCCCGTGACCATTACGATCGATAAACAAAATAAACTTACAAAGTTTTGTTATACGAATGATGTTGGCAGAAAGGTAAAAGAATTGGTACCGTTGACTGCTCAAGATATTTTTGAGGATAGGGAACATATCAATTATGCTTTAGGTGTTCTTGATAGATCTTCTGGATCAAATCAATAACAAGGGCCTTCACTATTGTTTAAAAGCAAGAGATTGCAGCTGGGGAAACTATATGCAGTTGTGGTTAGCTGACAAATTAAAGAAATAATTATTAGGGGCAGCCTCTTCATAGAAATTACGTTTCTATGAAGAGGCTGCCCCTTTCTTTTGCTACGATACTTTATTGTCTCTTTTAAATTAAATCATCGTCATATTGATTATGTAGATTCTTCTAAACGCCAGCCGTCGAGGTATGAATAGTAGCAAATTTAGCCTGTTTAGATGCAAGTTTATTTTATCTTGCACAAGGAAAATGGCAGCATGTGGAGAAATGATACATGTGTACCAGTATTAGGAATGAGAATACTGTTGGTGTTTATGAGAAATTAAGGAGGAATAACTTTGGAGAAATTTCTATTTGTGTTGAGTCGCGGACTCTCTTTGCGTTTGATACATTAAACTGATATATTTAAACTAATTAGTACTAAAAACATATAAGAAGTCAATAGTTTTAAACAAAATACTTTGTGCTAAAAAGAGCATTAAAGTTCCTTAGAAGTTCTTCGATTGGACCTTAATAAACACTTATGACAATAGAAGAAAGGAGAGAAGTACTTCCATTAGGTTAGTACGAATAAGTGAGATATTTTAATTACTTGTCGAAAGAGGGTAGGGAAGCTACCTTCTTCAGAGCGCCGGAGTCTTTTGATAAAGAAACGCCCCGAGCGATACTTTCCTATGCGCTTGGAGCGACGCTCTATATGCCTGGGACACGTGAAACAATAGCTAGTGACATCATCACAAAGAAAAATATTGGTCTAGCCTCGACTGTGTTCTGCTTAGAAGATTCGATTGGAGATTTGGAAGTTGTCTTTGCCGAGGACAATATCATAAACCAAGTACAAAAAATTCATGAGGCCTTGATGAATCAGGAAATCGAGTCTGATGATCTCCCACTGATATTTATTCGGGTTAGAAATCCAGAACAAATCCTGAAGCTAACTGAGGGGATGGGAGATAGTTCGAAGATTATTACAGGCTTTGTTTTTCCTAAATTCACCTCGGAAAGTCATCGATATTTTGAAGTTATAGAGAGTTTGAATGACCGATCGACTGTGCCGTTTTACGGAATGCCCATTATAGAAAGCCATCGAGCTATTTACAGTGAATCGCGTGTCCATGAGTTGATGGAAATTAAGCGACTCTTAGATTCTTATCATAACTTGGTCTTGAATGTTCGAATTGGGGCGACGGATTTTTCGGGTCTATTCGGTATACGTAGAGGACCGGATGTAACCATTTATGATATTATGGTGATCCGTGATTGCCTCGCAGATATTACGAATATTTTTGGACGTGTTGAGAGTGATTACATCATTTCTGGACCAGTTTGGGAATACTTCGCAAATGTTGAAAGAGTGCTTAAACCTCAGTTGCGTAGAAGCCCCTTCGAAGAATTTCATAGTGACAATGGGTGTAGTGAGAGTAGTGGTACGAAGATTCGTAGCCAGCTTTTAAATAAGTATGTAGATGGTTTAATCCGAGAGGTGATTCTTGATAGACAAAATGGGATTGTCGGAAAAACCATTATTCATCCAAGTCATATCCTACCTGTTCAGGCATTATATGTTGTGGGGCATGAAGAATATTTAGATGCTTTGAGCATCATTGAAAACAGCCATGGCGAAAAAGGTGTCCTTAAAAGTCACTATACCAATAAAATGAATGAGATAAAACCTCATTATCATTGGGCCCAGAAGATTCTATTAAGAGCAAAGAATTATGGAGTGTTTAATGAACAGCACAATTTCATCTGTCTTCTCACCGAAGAAGCATATATACAATCTTGAAGGGCAAAGATTAACGGTTAAGATAACGAATAATCCCTTTGATTTCTCCCCTCATACGTTATTTTCCTTAGCAGCTAGGAAAAACAAGAAACGAGGATTTCTGTTTGTCAGCAATGTACTTGGAAAACATGTACCCGTCAATCCCTTTATTCCGATGTTGGCGGGGGTGGCACTCGCTGTTAAATTTCTGAGTGAAATCCATGGGGTGTATCATGCCGACACCCAAGCGATCGTAAAGGCCCTAAAGGGTGAAGAACCTGCGAAAAGAATTTATGAATTAATGGTACAACGATCACTTGTTGTCCTCTCGGAGGAAACTTTATTCATAGGCTTTGCTGAAACGGCCACTGGATTAGGGCATGCAGCGTTTAGCTTATTTGACAATGCTCACTATCTGCACACGACACGTGAACAGATACCTCTATTAGACTCGGAACTCAATTTTACGGAAGACCATTCTCACGCGGTTAATCATCGGTGTTATCCACTGGACACTAAGTCACTTGAGAGTTCAAAAATGATCGTTCTAGTTGATGACGAAATTACAACGGGAAATACGGCCCTGAATATTATTCGGGCAATCCACGGCAAGTTTCCGAAGTCGGATTACGTGGTGCTATCCTTATTAGATTGGAGAACGACAGAAGACCGATCGGTTTTTTCAAAGCTGGAACAACAGCTCGACACAAAAATTCATACCATTTCTCTCCTAAAGGGGGAAATAGCGGTAGATGGGGATCCTATTCGTGAGCCAATAGATCGTGTTGACTCTACTGTGGGGACGGATGGCTTCGAAGAAGCTCATGTTTTTCCAGAACTGAAGTTTCTCGATATTCCAGATAGGGTTAAAGTTTGTTCGAAAGACTCTACAGGGTATAAAAATGTTTCACCCTATCTGAAATTAACAGGAAGATTTGGCTTGTCGAGCAAAGACAATTTAAAACTTGTGCGATTAGCAAAAGACATCGGTGAAGAGCTAAAAAAAGATCGGATGGGTGAAAAGACACTTTGTTTGGGAACCGGGGAATTCATGTATTTCCCCATGCTCGTCGCTGCCCACATGGGAGAAGGTATTCGTTATCATTCGACAACGAGGAGTCCAATTTACCCTTTTGCGAAACCGCAATACGCGATTCAAAATGGCTTTGCTTACATTAGTCCTGACGAAGCAAGTATTACTAATTATCTATATAACGTGCCTTTGCAGTACTACGATGAAGTATATTTATTCATGGAAAGGGAAGTTTCTCACGAGCGATTGGTACCAATGTTAACGATTTTTCGAGAATTAGGTATTCCACGTTTGGTTTTAGTGATGGGTACATCAGGGAAAGAGGTGCCTTTAGATGATTGACAAATTCTTCGCTGATCGAATTCCAGATCCACTTTCCATAGGATGTTATAACACTAATGACGTCATCTTTCTACTTAAAAACCTTAATGGCTTATTGTCGGAAACTGATTTGGAAACGCGTGAGAAAAGAATCCAGTCGGGCGGTCATTATTCGGAAATGCTGCCGATCGAATATGTACCGAGCAAAGAGTACCTGAATCTTTTTCACGAGACGTTAAGTAAAAATGCTACTAAGGTCGCTGAAGCTGTCAGAGTGGTAGCTGAACTTATCCTGAAGAGGAACGGACCTAAGGTAGTTCTAGTTTCCTTAGCCCGTGCGGGTACCCCGATAGGAGTTTTAATTAAACGTTATCTTCTGGAAATTCACGACTTGGATTTACCACACTATAGTATTTCCATTATTCGGGGCAAGGGAATTGATGAAAATGCTATACTGTATATCTTGCAGAACCACCCTGAATCCAAGATCCAGTTTATTGATGGCTGGACAGGTAAAGGCGCGATCACAGCCGTTTTGAGCCAAGCGTGTACTGAGTTCACAGTTAGATTTGGTTACGAGTTAGATAGTGACTTAGCAGTTCTTGCCGATCCTGGGTACTGTGTAAAAACGTTTGGTACAAGGGAAGACTTCTTAATTCCCAGTGCGTGCCTAAATTCTACTGTCTCTGGGCTAGTGAGTCGCACTGTTTGTCGCATGGATCTTATCGGAGATAAGGAGTTTCACGGGGTTCGATTTTATGAAGAACTCCTGCAAGAAGAGGTATCCAATCTCTTTGTCGATACAATATCCGCGGAGTTTAAAAAGCTCAGACAATGCCCTTTTGGCTTTGGGGAGACCAAGGACCATGCTGAGGTTACCTGGCAAGGTATAAAAGGGATAAATACAATCATGGAAAAATTTAGGATTGAGGATATTAACTTCATTAAACCAGGCATTGGAGAAACTACGAGAGTTCTCTTGCGGCGGATACCCGAGAGAATTCTGGTGGATAATCTGGAAAACCCTAACTTGAAGCATATTCTACTGCTATCTAAGGATAAAGGGGTACCTGTTGAGGAGTACCCAGATCTTACGTATTCATGTTGCGGTATTGTACGGCGACTTTAATGGAGGTATCCATGTTATTTGCAAGCGACCTTGATCAAACCTTGATCTATTCGTATCGAACGCAGATGAGCCAAGGGATGATTGATCATATTCGACCGGTTGAATGGTTAAATGATCGATTTATATCCTATATGACTCAAAGCGCATTGAGCAAATTAAAGGAAATTTGCCAATCGATTCTATTTGTTCCAGTAACAACTCGGACTAAAGTTCAGTATCAGAGAATTAATTTTCTGGGATATGAGATTGCCCATCAATATGCAGTCACTAGTAATGGCGGAACAATATTTTGTCGGGGTATAGAGGATAGAGAGTGGAGCCGGCAGGTGTTAGAAGGCAGGACTCAATGTGCTGCAGCCCAAGATCTTATTCAGAAGTTTGAAGAAATCGCGGATCCGATGTGGGTGATTAAGGATTCGGGTAAATTAGCTGATAATTTATTCTATTATTGTTTGATCGAACGAGAGCAGGTCCCCGTCTCAGAACTGGCGGCTTTCAAAATTTGGGCTAGCGAGCATAACTGGGAGTTATCTGTACAAGGGAGAAAACTTTATCTTGTCCCTATAAATGTTAACAAGAAATTAGCGATTCAATATATCAAGGAAAAAGAAGGAATTAGTCGTGTTATAGCGGCAGGAGATTCATTATTGGATTTAGAGATGCTGAAAGCAGCGGAATTGGGTTTAGTACCATCTCACGGTGAGCTATATACGCATTTATTGCAGGGTGATTCAGGCTTAGGTGGGCTAAGATTCACGACTAAAACCGGGATCGAAGCGGCAGAAGAAATTTTAGAGGTTGTAGCCGAATCACTTATCCAGAAAACAGTCATTTAAGTATCTTTCAGAGTTTAATCGCAATTATTGAAACATATCAGTAAAGGAAAGATGTGGGAGAATTGAAGATAGTGTTAAGTGTTAATTACGAAAGTAGAAGTTTGAAATGTGAAAGTTATGTGAACATTGCCGTTAGGTATTTTTCAGGGTCAAACCTGTGATAATATATGTAATAATGTAAATGAAATAAAAGCAAAGTGCAATTTGGAACAAAATTGGAGGTACATATGGATTCGGTCGCGAACTTTTTCCAGGGGATCTTTGCGAGTTATGCACAGTTTTTTTCTTTAGATGCCCTTCTGGCAACATTGACTGACCCTGTTAGTCTTGGGATTATAGGATCATTAATTATCTTGGAAGGCTTACTATCAGCTGATAATGCGCTTGTTTTGGCCGTTCTTGTCAGAGGCCTACCAAAGCGGCAACAGAAGAAAGCACTGTTTTACGGTATTGGGGGAGCATATCTTTTTAGGTTTTTAGCGATTGGTTTTGGGCTTTATTTAGTTCAAATACGCTGGGTAAAGATTATTGGGGCACTCTATTTACTTTGGATGTCAGCTAAGTATTTCTTCTCTAGTAAGGACGAGGATGATAGCTCTATAGAAACAAGCGATAAGAGTTTCTGGGCCGTTGTTTTACAAGTTGAGTTAATGGATATTGCCTTTAGTATTGATAGTGTTTTAGCCGCTTTTGGAGTGAGTGGAAAGGTATGGGTACTTTTTCTAGGTGCTATTTTCGGTATCTTAATGATGAGGGGAGTAGCGCGAATCTTCCTGGTTCTGATAGAAAAATATCCTGAACTTGAGACAACTGCTTATGTCCTTATTGCTCTCATTGGTGCAAAAATGATGGCTTCGGTGTTTGGTTATCTTATTTCTGATGAGCTGTTTTTTATAATTTTGATTGTGGTATTCTTTAGTACGTTCCTTTTCCATTACATAAACGTTAAGCTAGGAAAATCAAACAACGAAAAAACTGACAGTGTTAAAAAGTCAAAGACAAAAGTATCTTAATTTGTTTAATAAATGAGGGGGATTAACAGTGGCAACAATTAACTTACAAAAAGGGCAAAAAATTGATTTAACGAAAGGAAACCCGGGATTAGCCAAAATTATGGTTGGTTTAGGATGGGATGAAGTATCGAAACCAAAATCAGGAGGTATTCTTGGTGGCCTTTTTGGAGGCGGGGCACCTGCGGCCATTGATTGCGATGCTTCCGCGATTCTGCTTGATGAACGGGGCAAGTTAACCTCAAAAGATCGTTTGGTCTACTTTGGCAATTTGAAAAGTGCTGATAAAAGTGTAAAACACAGCGGTGATAACCTTACAGGCGCAGGCGATGGTGATGACGAACAAATCCAAGTCGATTTAAGTAATGTCCCAAGTGCCATCCAAAAGATCGTTTTTGTCGTGAATATTTATGACTGTGTAAAACGGAAACAAGACTTTGGGCTGATTGCCAATGCCTTTATCCGTGTTGTAAATCCAGTTAATGGGCAAGAATTTTGTAAGTATAATCTAGCTGAAAGTTACTCAGGTAAGACAAGTCTAGTGGTTGCAGAGGTTTATCGCCACAATAATGAATGGAAATTCGCTGCAATCGGCGAAGGGACGAATGATGCATCCTTAAGCGAACTCATCCGTCGATATCAATAATTTAGTATAAGGGGGATAATTCAGATGGCAATTAGTTTACAAAAAGGTCAAAAGGTCGATCTGACGAAATCAAATCCGGGTCTTTCGAAGATCGTTGTTGGTCTTGGTTGGGACGTCAATAAATATGACGGCGGAAAGGATTTTGACTTAGATTCCGCTGCCTTTATGCTTAATACTGAAGGAAAAGTTGTCAATGATAAGGACTTTGTTTTTTACAATAACTCCACGAGCTCAGATGGTTCTGTCCTGCATACGGGTGACAATCGTTCTGGTGCTGGAGAAGGGGATGATGAACAAATAAAGGTTGACCTCTCTACAGTACCTAGTAGCATTGCTAAGATCTCCTTTGGCATTACGATCCATGAGGCAAGAGAACGTAATCAGAACTTCGGGCAGGTTTCCAATGCTTATGTACGCGTTTTAAATGAAGCATCCGGAGAAGAAATCATACGCTACGACCTTGGTGAAGACTTCTCAGTTGAGACAGCTGTGGTGGTTGGAGAGTTATATCGTAACAATACAGAGTGGAAATTTAATGCGATTGGTAGTGGCTATCAAAACGGTTTAGCAGGTTTGTGTAAAGATTTCGGGTTGGATGTTTAATCGATACATGTTCGTTTTTGGACCTTGTTATTATAGTCTATGGGCTCTATCTACTAGAATGAAAGAGGTGTTTTAGTTGATCAGTCTGCAAAAAGGACAAAAGATTGACCTTACCAAAGGAAACCCTGGGCTTGCAAAGATTATTGTTGGATTAGGTTGGGATACAAATAAGTACTCCGGTGGTTCGGATTTTGACCTAGATGCCTCAGCTTTTTTACTCGATAAGAGTAGTCGAGCAGGTGGGATTGAAGACTTTATTTATTACAATAATCTGGTCGGTGGAGACGGTTCAGTTAAACATACGGGTGATAACCTTACTGGAGACGGTGAGGGAGATGATGAACAAATCAAGGTTGATCTAGCTGCAGTGCCTGTTCATGTTGATAAAATTGCGATCACAGTTACAATTCATGAGGCGATACAACGAGGGCAGAACTTTGGACAGGTATCGAATGCATTTGTTCGCGTAGTCAATGAAGTCAACGGACAAGAAGTTATGCGGTATGATTTGGGCGAGGATTTTTCCGTAGAAACTGCATTGGTTGTTTGCGAACTATATCGCCATCAAGGGGAATGGAAGTTCAATGCAGTGGGTAGTGGTTTTTCTGGTGGTTTAGCAGCTCTTTGTTCGAACTATGGTTTACAAGTAGGCTAATTGCTTTTTAAGAGGCGCTTCAATATTTTGAGGCGCCTCTTTTGTATACACTTTAAAGGGCCAGAGCGTAATCTAATCGAAGAATCTTGTAGATCGCTAAAGGCACATATTTTTAGATTCTTGTAAAATCGAACTATGTTTTCTGGGTGTTATGATCACGGCTGTATCTTTAAATATGTAAGCTGAGACTTCATGGCCAGGAAAATAAGCGTTTAATGGCTCAAAGGTTGTTAAAAAACCTTCTCTACCTTGTTCAGTATACCCAAGGATTTGCAAGCGGGAGTTTAATTTATCAATGTAGTGTTCTCGGTTATCGAAGGAGACCGTGATTCGATCTTTTCTTAGATTCCAAGCAAGATAAAAACTCGCCAAGACTGAGAAGACATAACCATAAACTGTTAGCTCGATATTTATGGGAATGAACAGATTACTAAAGGAGAGAAGAAGAAATGGTGAAGCAATGATAACAAAAAATATAGTGTAAGTTTTTAGGAAGCCTCTGATTTTCATACTGTTCCTCCTAGCTGGACCAGTGTGGTCAGTTTGGTAATTTAGATTATTCTCCAACACGGTTGAAAGTTACATTTACATATAATTCTTAAAACTTTGTATTTCGGTTAAATACATCGAAATATGACTTTTATTGCTAAGTATCGTGCAATGGGCTGTTCTTAGCCGCTTGATATTTACAAAGTTATTGCTTATGATTAAATCGGAGTTCATCCGTCTGAATGACTTAGTACATAATGACACATAAAGGTGATCAGGGGGTAGCATCTATGATTAATAAGGGAGGCCAATCCGTTCGTAAATTGCTCATGACTTTAAGTTTGGCATTGGCTGGAGCGGGACTCATCTGGGGAATTGTGATGACTCGAGGTGGGGAATGGATTAAAACAGGGTTTAGGTTCTTTACTGGAGAAGGAGCAGGACTTTCACTCACTTGGAAAGTGGATGGCCTAACGGTATTCTTCCTTTTTATTTTGCTTTTAGGTCAGGGTTTATCGTCTCTTTATTCAATTGGATATCTCAAAGAATATGAAGAAAAGAAAAAGTCTCTTTGGCCTTTTTTTACGGGTTGGTTTCTATTTCTTGGCAGCATGTTTGGTGTGTTGCTAGCGGATGATGGTTTTTCGTTTTTATTAATGTGGGAAATGATGTCTCTGTTCTCATTTTTCTTAGTTCTCTATGAGCACGAAGACCCTCAAAATAGAAAGTCTGCTTACATTTATTTAGTAATGACTCACGTTGCAACGGTCTTTTTAACTGCTGCGACCATGTTCTTATACTCTAAAACAGGAAGCTTTGCTTTTGAGGTATGGGCGGGTGTCGTTCCAATGTTAACGACAGTCCAACTTAATTTGCTTTTTCTAGCTTTCTTTGTAGGCTTAGGCTCTAAAGCAGGTTTTGTTCCGTTTCATATTTGGTTACCGTATGCTCATTCGGCTGCACCTAGTCCAGTGTCTACTTTAATGTCCGGAGTCATGGTTAAAGTTGCGCTTTATCTCTTCTTCAGATTAGTTTGGTTGATGTTGGGACCTGGTCCGGTTTGGTGGGGCTGGTTATTTTTGCTGATCGGAGCACTCTCAGCGCTCGTTGGGATACTCTTTGCTTCAGTTCAGTCAGACCTAAAAAAACTGCTTGCTTATTCGACGATAGAAAACGTGGGTATTCTAGGGATGGCTTTGGGAAGTGCTTTTTTGGCAAGATCTTGGCAAAACGATTGGGCGATGAATTTAGCTCTTGTCGCTTTCTTTTGGCATGCTTTGCAACATATGCTTTTTAAATCCCTGCTCTTTATGGGTGCAGGAAATATCATACAGGCAACGCATACTCGAAATTTAGAGCGTTTAGGTGGATTGCTTAGACGGATGCCGAAAACGGGTCTTGCTGCCTTAGTTGGAATCGTAGGTATCACTGCCTTACCTCCATTGGGAGGATTCTGGGGAGAGTTAATCCTTTTTCAATCTCTTTGGCTAAATACTTTGGAGTTGACAGGCGGTTGGAGTAAAGTTTTTTTACCGATATCCATTGGAATTCTCGCCCTCGTCGGAGGGTTGTCTCTCGCAACATTTGTCAAGTGGTTTGGAATCGCCTTCCTCGGACAAGCTCGTTCCAATGTGGCGGAAAGGGCTGAAGAGGCACACCCTGTTCAATTTATTACTCCATTATTAGTAGGTGGATTAGCAATCTTAAGTGTACTTTGGCCGGCAGCAACTTTAGAGTTTATCAACTTGCCCATGTCGGTTTTGAGAACAGGTGAAGTGATCAGTATAGGGTCAAATTTGGGAAAACCGCTTTTCATGACGTCGGTTTATTTAATCCTAATTAGTCTACTGACTGTTGTTGTAGTGGTTCTAACTAAACGAGGAACGCGAAGAGTTACGGCAACTTGGAATTGCGGTACGCCCCTCACTTCGAGAATGCAATATTCTGCTACCGGCTTAACAAAACCCATTCGCATCCTCTTTTCTAAAGCAGTGGGTTCTCATAGGCATGTGGAACGGAATTTCGTGGAATCGAGTTACAGTTTGCGTTCTTTAAGATATGAAGGAAGAAGTAAGGAAGTTTTCGAGGATGTTTTCTATCGGCCCTTAATTCATGGATTGTTTTGGGTGGCGTCTCAAATCCGTAAATTGCAGGAGGGGAGCATTCATCTATACATTGGCTACCTGCTGATTACAGTTATCGTCGTACTAATTTTAGGGCGTTAGGAGGAGAAAGGATGGACGAATTATCAATAAGTATACCCCGTCTGCTGATGGGATTTGGACATTTGGCCTTGATTTTAGCTGCAGCCCCGTTACTTCAGGGATTTATTAAAAAAAGCAAAGCGTTCTGGCAGATGAGACAAGGCCCCTCAATCCTTCAACCGTACCGGGATCTAAGAAAATTGCTAAAGAAGGAGGAACTGATTTCAGAACATGCTTCCTGGATCTTTTTGCTAGCGCCAAGGATTGGAATAGCGGCAACCATAATGGCTGGGCTTGTTATTCCGAATGCTTGGGGTTGGGCGCCATTAAGTGGCTGGGGAGATCTTTTTCTATTTGGAGCAAGCCTCGGCTTAGTGCGTTTGTTTATAACACTTTCGGGATTAGAAGGAGCAGGAACGTTTGGAGGGATGGGGTCAAGCAGAGAACTTTTTTTAGGGTTATTAACTGAACCTGCTTTGCTTCTAGGACTCATCGTTTTAGCTTTTATAACTCAGACAACCTCTCTACAAGGGATTACCTCTGGCTTGGAAACTATATCACCAATTTTTATTCCCCGCATTTTAGCCTTACTAACCTTAGGGATAGTGAGCATTGCGGAGATGGGGCGAATTCCTGTGGATAATCCTGATACCCATTTGGAATTAACGATGATCCATGAAGGAATGTTGATAGAGTATTCCGGGCCTTCACTCGCTCTTCTGAATTTTGCTGAGCAGGTCAAGCAACTCTTACTGATTAGTTTATTGGCCCAAATCGTTTGGCCTAGCGGACTGATTTCTGGGAGTAACGGGTTACTAGGATTACTCTGGGCTTTAGGCTTTGCTGGAGTTAAAGTTGCTGTTCTAGGATTCTTTTTTGCTACAGTAGAAAGTCTCTTTGTTAAGAGGCGACTTTTCTTACTACCAAATTATTTGGCGACAAGCACTGCCTCGGCCATTTTGGCCTTAGTATCACTCTGGTTTATAAGGGGGCAGATTTAAGTGGTAGGTATTCCTGAGAATGAGCTTAATCTATTAGTATTTGTGCTTTTGACGTGCGGACTGTGCGTTGTCTATAGCTCACGGGTGGAAAAAGCTCTGTTTTGGTGGACTTTACAAACATTCGCTGTTTCCTTTCTTGTTTTAGTTCAAGGACTTTATAGCCGCGAATTGGAGGTTATCATAGTCGGTGCGTTGTTATTAATCGGCAAGGTCGGAATCATCCCCGTGCTTTTAGGACGTGTTTTGCGTGATTCAAAGACAGAATGGGTGGGCGAAATCTACTTAAAACGCACTTCTTCGTTAGTGGTAGCTGGTGCTTTAACTCTCATAGCCTATGAAGTGACAAAACCCTTGATGGCACTACCGCTGCCAGGCTTTCGCAACGGTTTAGCCGTTGGTATAGCCCTGATTTTTTACGGCCTGCTACTTATGATGGTCCGTAAGGTCGCTATAGTACAAGTCTTGGGAATTTTGCTGATTGATAATGGGATATTCCTAGCGGGGTTCTTTCTAACTCAAGGGATGCCTTTGTTAGTGGAGATGGGGAGTATGTTCGATATTTTAGTGGGGATTGTCATTATAGTGATCCTATCAAGACAAATGTTGGAGAATTATAATTCCCTGAATGTTGATCACATGAGGTCATTGAAAGGATAGTATGCGATGTTTATTGGAGTAGCTGTAATCGCGGCGGTGGGAATGCTAATTTCGGCAAAGGACACCTACTTAAAACTATTGAACTGTGTGGCTCTTATCTTATTAACAGTAAGTGGTGGGTGGACTATTCGGAAAACATTAACACAAGGGGCTCACGGATATGCATCAGGCGCATTTTATTGGGATGCCCTGAGTGCCTTGTTGCTGACGGTCATTGTCATTATTTCTGTCTATGTTATTCTATATTCTTTAGGGTATATGGAAAGGGAAGTCCATGAGAAGAAGCTGCCGAGAAAGAGTCTGAAGTGGTACTATTTTTGGATATGGGTTTTTATCGCAACCATGCTTTTAGTTGTTAGCACACCTAATCTTGGGATTATCTGGGTAGGTATAGAAGGGACGACTTTAGCAACAACTCTCTTGGTTGGCTTTTATCGCAACAAGAAGGCCGTTGAAGCCGCGTGGAAATATGTGATTTTATGTACGGTAGGTATCAGTTTTGCGTTGCTGGGTACCATGTTGCTTTTTGCTGCAGCAGCACCGCATTTGGGTCAAAGTATAACGGCTTTGGATTGGCGTATGCTACCGAAGGTAGCCCATCAATTAGATTCTAACCTAGTTCGCCTAGGTGTTATATTCACAGTCGTTGGCTACGGGGCAAAGGTTGGTTTTGTACCCATGCATGCTTGGCTTCCGGATGCTCATAGTCAGGCCCCTTCTCCAGTCAGTGCTTTGTTATCGGCTGTCTTACTTAATTGTGCACTTTATGCGATTTTACGCTGGTACAGCCTGGCTCGTCTAACTACATTGGGGCCGGATTTTGTCGGGAAGATACTGATGATTTTTGGACTTTTGTCATTGGCACTTATGGTAGGATTTATCATAATGCAAAAAGATATCAAACGTCTATTGGCCTATTCGAGTGTAGAGCACATGGGGATTTTAGCGTTAGGTTTTGGCTTGGGAACTCAGCTAGCTGTCTGGGGGGCATCGTTGCACCTCTTACTTCATGCTCTCACTAAAGCAAATCTCTTTGTGATTATCGGAAGCTTGGTTCAAAAAACGGGCACAAGACAAATTCCGAGGATCCGTGGGATCTTCAAAGTTTGGCCTTATACTGGTGTAATCATGGTTTTGGGTTTATTGGGAATTACGGGAACACCACCATTTGGAACGTTTCGTTCAGAGCTAAGCATCTTAACGGGTCTGTATAAAACTGGGCATCCATTACTGGGCTTTTTAACGATTTTATTTCTGACTTTAATCTTTGCGGGGTTTCTCTATCATTTCCTTCAGATGCTCTTTGGGCAACCCAGGGGCCGTTATCAAGCTGGAGAAAGTGTAAGCACGCTAGCCCTTGCCTTCCCTCTTTTGGTGGTCCTTTTCTTGGGCTTGTTCATTCCTCAAAGTTTGAATGAGGCGCTAAATCAGGTCGTTAAAGTGATATTGGGGGGCGTATAAGATGCTGGGTTTACGGGAGTCTTTACAGAATTATAATCCGGATATTGAGATTGTAGAGTGGGAGAAACATGAGGGTATGATTGATGTGCCTTCTAGAGATCTTCCGGATTTATTGACATTCTGTTTGTCAATGTCACCACGCCCTATTTGGTTGACTCATGTTGTTAATGATGAGCGTCAACTGGGAAATGGGTTTTGTCTTTACTTAGTACTTCATTTTCCGGGGAACGATTTCTCTGTTACACTTGTGGCAAAAGATATCAAAGAAGATTTTCCTTCGCTAACTTTGATCTATCCAGCCCTGAATTGGTCGGAGAGAGAAGCTCAAGATTTATTTGGTTTAAATGCAGTCGGACATCCTGACCCGCGTTCTTTGGTTTTACATCCGGGTTGGTCCAAAGAATTTTATCCTTTGCGAAAGGATCACAAAGTGGGGAAAGAAGCGAAGGCCTTTAAAGTAGCCCCTTTAGAGTTCCCTCAGGCTCATGGGGAAGGAATATTTGAGGTTCCTGTAGGACCAATTCATGCCGGAATCATTGAACCTGGACATTTTCGCTTTTATACCATTGGAGAAGCGGTGCTTCATCTGGAGGCACAACTCTTTTTTACACACAAAGGAATTGAGAAACTCCTCGAAGGAAAAAGTATCGAAGAAGGGCTACGCATCATCGAACGGGTTTGTGGAGTTTGCACTGTGAGTCATGCTCTTGCTTATAGTGAAGCAGTGGAAAAACTCGCCGCAATTGAAGTTCCGCGTCAAGTCTTATTATGGAGAACGATCCTTGCTGAATTAGAGCGAGCTTATAACCATGTGGGCGATATTGGCAATATGTGTGCTGGAGTAGGCTTTGCCTTGGGAAACGCTAATGGTTCGCAATGTAAGGAAAAGCTTCAACGACTTAATTCTGACTTCTTTGGCCATCGGTTCTTGAGGGGAATAGTTGTTCCAGGGGGGCTCAGGTCAATCCCTAGTCAAAAGGATAGCCAGGCCATACTAGACCGTCTTCATGAACTAGCCTATGATTTCGAAGAATGGATCCCCCTTCTATTAAACCATGATGGCTTTAGACAGCGTGCTGTCAACACTGGAGTTTTAAATCCTGTGAGTGCGATTGATCTGGGAGTTACAGGACCAGCTGCACGCGCTTCAGGTATTGCAAATGACTGGCGAGAACTCCATGCTCACCTTTTATATCCTGAACTGAAAGTGAATTCAATGATTGAGCACGGTGGTGATGCTTGGTCTCGTTTAGTGGTTCGCGTAAAAGAAGCTAGGGAGAGTTTTCGGTTCCTAAAGAACTTATTGCAAGAAGGGACGAAGGGACCTGTTTACGAGTATGAAAATTCTAAGCTGTTTTTAGAACAGAAGCTCAGACCTTGGCAACCTGCATGGGGATGTGTAGAGTCTCCGCGAGGGACAGATGTAATCTGGTTGATGATGGATGACGAAAATAAGATTTATCGCTGTCGGATTCGATCCGCAAGCTATGCCAACTGGCCAGCGGTCCCGCTGACAGTACCGGGTAATATTGTACCTGATTTTCCATTAATCAATAAGAGTTTTGAATTATGTTATAGTTGTTGTGACCGTTAACCGAAAAGAGGAGATAACATGTTGAGTTTGCTGCTCCGGAAACTAAAAATGGGTCGGCTCACGGAGAAGGATGGGAATTTGTTATCATCGCAAAAATCCTCCAAATTGCCATCGAGTTTTACAAAGTCCCTTCAAATTCGGCACCTTGATTGTGGTTCCTGTAATGGGTGTGATTGGGAACTTACAGCCATAGGTAATTCCTTATATGATCATCAGCATTTCGGAATTGACTTCGTAGCGTCACCCCGTCATGCAGATCTATTAATGTGCACAGGGCCTGGTTCTACACAATTGTTGTATGCTGCCCATGAAACTTATGAAGCAATGCCTAAGCCGAAATGGGTCGTGGCAGTCGGAGATTGTGCCATTAATGGTGGTGTATTCAAAGGGGCTTATGCCAGCGCAGAAGGAATTGGTAATGTATTGCCAGTGGATATTAAGATTCCGGGATGCCCACCTTCACCAGATAATATAATGAAAGCTTTACTGGAGGTCATGGGAAAGAGTTGAAGGAGTCAATTCAACCAAATTACTTCTCTAAACTTAAAAACTTCCTCGGGCTGTTGTCGACGGGATAAGTTATGATGAGGCTTAATAATAAGTGAAATAATCCCTGGACCCGAAATAATGATTTGCTCTCCTTTAGGTAGACAGGTTAAATAATTAATCTCGTTACTGAACAGGGGAGTATTTTTATGTGAAGAAGTACTATCCAATTGATTCGCTGTCGTTATTTTGAAAACAATAAGCTTCGTTGTAAACGTAAAAAAAGAGCCTAAGGGCTCTTTTTTACAAGTTAGAGTTTGATATCTAAATCTTTTATCTTTCTGTAGAGCGTATTTCGGCCAATACCCAGTAGTTTTGCAGCAGGTGCGATTTTTCCTTTGGTCTGATTGAGCGCATAGAGGATTGTTTGTTTGGTCTGCTGGTTCAGTAAGGGTTCGGGTTTGGCGGTGGTCTGATGAAGTTCATCAGGTAAGTCTGCTGTAGTCAAAACGGTGCCATCTGCCATGGCCACCATACTCTCGATACAGTTCTCTAGTTCTCGGACATTGCCAGGCCACGGGTGGGCTAGGAAGTGAGCGTAAACTTCTGCATCAACTCCTAATATTGGCCTGCCCAAAGATTCACAAATTCTGCGGATGAAGTGGGGAACTAAATCTCCAATGTCTTCGGGCCGTTCGCGTAGGGGGGGGAGTTCTAAGGTGATGACTTTCAGACGGTAGAATAAATCTAAGCGGAAACGCTCCGCAGTAACAAGGTCGGAGAGGTTTTTGTGTGTTGCAGCAATGATTCGTACGTCGATTTTCACAGCTTTTGTATCGCCGATTCGAGAGACCTCTTTTTCTTGAAGTACTCTGAGGAGGGCGACTTGAACATTTAAAGGCATATCTCCAATTTCATCAAGGAAAATTGTCCCTTTATTGGCTAATTCGAACTTTCCAGGTTTTCCACCACGGCGTGCTCCAGTAAAGGCACCGTCAACATAGCCGAACAACTCACTCTCAATAAGTGAAGGTGGTAATGAGGCACAGTTCAAAGCGACAAAAGGACCTTCACGCCGGGGACTAAGTTGATGAATAGTTTGGGCAATGATTTCTTTTCCAGTCCCACTTTCCCCGTGGATGAGTACGGAAGAGTGAGTGTTAGCAACTTTTGAGGCTCGTTCCAGTATCCGCTGAGTAGAAAGGCTATGTCCGATCCACAATGTGTCAGTGGGGGGGGGATTGCTTGCAAGTTGAATTGTTCCTATAGTTCCGAGTGATTGGCCAGTTTCATTGACTACGCGGTTTAAGTGGGAGGACATCTCTTTTCCAGAGCGTTCTTTAATCTCGAGATCCAGAGAGTGACCACTTAACATCCACCCTTTTGGGGAGCTAAAGATGTTGCCTACGAGTTGACCGATGATGTCTTCCGATCTGCGACCCAGCAGTGCTGCGCCGAGAGGGTTAATGTCCGTAATGATGCCGTCTTTATCAATAGCGAGAAATCCTTGTTGTAAAAGTGAGGATGCCAATTTGAATCCCTCTCGGTAAAATCTCAGTTGATTTTCCAACTCAATAAGCCGCAAATTTTTCTCGATCATACTTGCGCCCATCCTTGCAATTGTTAGGATTCTATGACGATCTCGTTCTGCTTCTCCACTGATATCTAAAACACCGATCGGGGCACCTTGACTATTTTGTATTGGAGCAGCCCAGCAGGCCAAAAAGTGATTGTCACGCAAGTAATGCTCCCAACCAAACACAGAAGTGGGGGCATTATCGCGGAGAGCCGTCCCGATGGCATTCGTTCCTCGAATTTCTTCACTCCAACTCGCGCCTGGACTCAAATTTACCTTCTGAGCTTTATTCATGAAGGGGGCGTCCCCCATGGCTTCCATGATGTAGCCCTCTTTGTCACTCAACAAAACAGTATAGTCGGTGCTCCCAAGTAGGCTGAATATATAAGGCAAAACATGTTCTCCCGCTCGAATTAGAGATTCTTGAGCATCTCTGCGCTCGCAGAGATGCGGAGTGGAGAGTATGTCCTGCCTAGACACTAGAGTATGGTCTACTTGATACTCTAAGCTTCTTTGCCAAGAACGATAAATAGAAGGAGTTACCTCCGCTTCAACGCTCTCTCCTTTGATAAAACGTTCCCAATGATTACCCATACATCTCTTGCCCCTTCCTCTCTAGGTATAGAGACTGCTTGTCTTTTATTAACAATAACATACATATTTCATTGAAACAACTGGTTAGTAATAACCAGCCCGTTCAGTGTTCGATATTGGAACAGAATAAAAAGACAAAATGTTCAAACATGGAACAGATGTAATCCCAGATAGTTGAAATGTCCTGTAATAATTCCTTCATAACTAATGTTGGTGTGAGTTTTAGTTTGTTTTAATTTGTTCTAACTTGTTGTTTTTAGATAAATTAGATAATTCAATCTTTTCTAGTGATTTAAATAATTGGCACGATAATTGCTATATAATTAAGCAAACTACTGTTTACGGATAAGTATGGTAAGTTAAGTCTCTAAAGAAAATGTGTGACGAAATAAGAAGTAGAAAATAGGAGGAATATTAATGGGTGGGTATACTGGAAAAATTTTGCGGATTAATCTTACGGACGGAAAAACTAGTTCAGAACCTTTAAATATGGAACTTGCGAAGAAATATTTAAGTGGGCGCGGACTTGCGGGGAAAATGTTTTATGATGAGGTAGCCGCAGATGTTGATGCGCTTTCTCCAGAAAACACAATGTATATTGCTACAGGAGCACTCACTGGAACGAACGCTCCAACCTCGGGACGATTTATGGTTGTTACAAAATCTCCGTTAAATGGAGTTATCGCTTCTTCGAATTCAGGAGGATATTGGGGAGCACAGCTTAAGTTTGCAGGATATGATATGGTTATATTGGAAGGCAAGGCAGAGCATCCAGTATATATTTCCATTAACGATGACAAGGTGGAGATTAAAGACGCTACCCATGTTTGGGGTAAGGATGTTTACGCTACAACTGACGCCTTAAAGCAGGAATTTGGGGATGACAAAGCGAAAGTTTTGACTATTGGGCCCGCGGGTGAAAAGCTTTCTTTGATGGCAGCTATTATGAACGATCTCTATCGGGCGGCAGGGCGCAGTGGCGTTGGTGCTGTTATGGGGTCCAAGAACCTTAAGGCTATTATCGTTCGCGGAACTGGAAAGGTCGAAAATAATAATCCTGATGAGATGAAGAAAGTCCTAAGTGCGGCTTTGGGCAAACTTAAAGAAAATGGCGTAACAGGTCAAGGACTTGGAATGTATGGTACAGCCGTGCTTGTAAATATTATTAATGAGAGCGGAATCTACCCAGTCAATAACTTTCAAGAATCCTATGATCCGGATGCAGATACTATCAGTGGGGAAACCATGACCGCAAATCACTTGATCAAAAAAGATGCTTGCTATCGCTGTCCAATCGCTTGTGGGCGCCATAATAAATGGGAAGGCGGCGAAGGCGCTGGCCCTGAGTATGAAGCAGTATGGTGTTTTGGTTCCGACTGTGGCATCCATGATTATGACGCGATTCATGCAGCTAATGATCTATGCAACAAATTAGGGATGGATTCGATCTCAGTTGGCTGTACCATTGCAGCAGGTATGGAACTAGCTCAACGCGGATATATTAAGCCAGAAGAACTTGATGGGACACCACTTGAGTTCGGTAATGCCAAAGGTATGGTAGAATGGGTACGTAAAATAGCCTACGGAGAAGGAATTGGCGCTAAGATGGCCATGGGTTCCTATCGCTTTGCTGAAAGCTATGGTCATCCTGAGCTGTCCATGACGGTGAAAAAGCTAGAGATTCCAGCGTATGATCCTCGGGGCATCCAAGGTCACGGCCTTCAATATGCTACCAATAACCGTGGCGGTTGTCACGTTCGTGGGTACATGGTTTCTCCGGAAATTTTAGGACTTCCCGAAAAACTTGACAAGGACTCACTTGAAGGAAAAGCAACCTGGGTCAAGATCTTCCAAGATCTCACGGCTGTTATTGACTCAGTGGGGATGTGCTTGTTCACGTCGTTTGCCTTGGGTCTTTCGGACTACACTGCTATTGTCAATGCAGTGACCGGCTTCAATTATACTGATGCCGAGCTTCTGGCTTGTGGCGATCGTATTTGGAACGTTGAACGCTTACAAAACTTACGGATCGGTATGACCACAGCGGATGACACACTTCCTGAACGTTTATTAAAAGTTGCAATTCCTACAGGGCCTTCAAAAGGAAGTGTACACAGATTGCCAGAACTGCTACCTCAGTATTATACTGAACGTGGTTGGGATGATGCGGGTGTTCCAACGCCTGAATGTCTCAAAAACCTAGGGATTTAGGGCCATATCTATTGCAAACCTAGAAAAATAAGGATAAAATTGTTAATGGGGGACCTTTTGGGGTCCCCCTTCGAAGTCTCATGGCAAGAGAGAAAGGAGGAATCTGAGTGCATGTGACCGTTAAATTATTCGCGACGTTTCGAGATGGTCGTTTTAAGGTGGAAGAATGGGATCTTCCGGACGAAAGTCGCGTTCTGAACATCCTCCAAACGCTGGGCATAAAGACAGAGGAAGTTGCTATTTGTCTTGTTAATGGGCGGAATGTTAATGAACAGCACGTCTTAAAAGATGGAGATACTCTTGCACTCTTTCCACCAGTGGGAGGGGGTTAAATGAACTTAGAAGGTCGTTATTTACGGAATAGAAAAACCTTGTCAGAGCTGGATCAACTCAAGCTCGCTACAACACGTGTGGCGATTGTTGGATGTGGAGGGCTTGGAGGGTATATAGCCGAAGAACTCGCGCGGATCGGGGTTGGAAAGCTAGTACTTATTGACGGTGACCGTCTGGAAGTTAGCAATCTCAACCGACAGATTCTGGCGACAGAACTGAATATGGGGCAATGGAAAGTGGAAGCGGCACAGGAAAGACTCAGGAGTGTAAACTCAGAGGTAACGGTCGATGCTGTAAGAGGATGGTTTGATGAAGAAAAGGGTCCGGAATTGCTTCGGGAAGTCGACTTAGTGTTTGACGCTCTTGACTCGATGAACATACGTGTGGTGTTGGAACGAGTCTGTCATCAAATGAATCTACCGTTAGTCTTTGCAAGTATCGCAGGCTGGTTTGGTCAACTAGGCGTAAGTCTGCCGGGGGATTTTAGCGTTTTGAGCATTTTTGGGAGAGGGGAACGGGGGGTTGAAAACACATGGGGAAATCCTGCGTTTACTCCTGCCGTCTTGGCGAGCCTCAGTGTGGCTGAGGGTGTAAAATTACTTGTCGGACGACCCCCGTCTTTGCGACATGCTTGGTTGCAAGTGGATCTGCTAACTATGGAGTTTGAACGATTTGAGATCTGCTGAGATAATTAAGGGTAAATTAGGGTATATATTACGATTAATTCTAAACCGTTGCATTCATACAAGAACATAGGAACTCTAACTTAATACTAATACAAAAAGATCACGAAAGGTGTTATGGAACATGGGAAGCAGTAGCGAATTATTCAAGGTCAAAACGTTGACGGAGGCCATCGATTCCTTAAAACCCTATGTTCTCTCATTTTATCAACGCGTTGAAACGATTCCCTTGGCTGATTCGTTGGGACGTTATGTGACCCAGGATATCTCAGCGACCGGTGCTTTACCGCACTTTCGCAAATCTACCATGGATGGGATGGCTGTTCGGGCTACAGACACGTTTGGGGCTAGTGAAAGTATGCCAGCGTTGGTTCAGTGTCATGGGGAAGTACGGATGGGTGAGGCTCCAACGGCACCGTTAGTGAAAGGTACAGGAATGCTGATGCCTACGGGCGGGATGCTTCCCGAGGGCGCTGATGCTGTCGTGATGGTCGAACACCTCGAACACTTTGGAGAGGAACTCTATGGAGTAACGAAGGCCGTTGCGCCAGGGGAAAATCTCATCGAGATCGGGGAAGACGTGACCGAAGGGGAAGTCATTCTTCACAAGTTTACGCGAATTAGAGCCCAAGAAATGGGTTTGTTGGCTTCCCAGGGGCTAATAGATGTCCCGGTGTTGCCCCGCTTTAGAGTCGGAATTCTTTCCACAGGGGATGAAATTGTTCCTCCGGAACAAGAGCCACTTCCGGGCCAGTCAAGGGATATTAATGGTTACACTTTGCTAGGCCAGGCGCTGGCCTGTGGTGCCAAGGCTCGTCATTATGGGATTGTGAAAGACGATCTGGAAGAACTTCGTTCAGTGCTAACAACGATGCTCGAAGAGAACGATATCGTTTTACTTTCCGGCGGGAGTTCAGTGGGGTCACGCGATTTGTCAGCTCAACTTATTGGTGAACTTGGAGATCCAGGATTACTTTTTCACGGTTTAGCACTCAGACCGGGTAAGCCTACGATCGGCGGAGTCGTGGATGGTAAACTCATCTTCGGACTACCGGGACACCCTGCCTCTGCGATGATCGTTTTCGACACAATTGTCCGACCTTGGCTAGACGTTTCTGTGTTACACTCACAAGTGGATCCTTTGCCTAAGGGAAAACTAACTCAAAATTTATATTCCGGGAGCGGCCGGGAGGAATTTGTGCGTGTACGGCTGGTTCCTTATGGAGACGATTGGCAAGTTGAACCAATCCGAGGAAAATCCGGCTTGATTCGAACCATGGTGCTGGCTGACGCCTTAGTGCACATTAACATCGATACTGAGGGCATTGAAGCAGGGAAAGACGTCTTTTTCCGGCTATTGCGTTAACGTTATATACACAGAACTGTAGGAATGGGGAGGCAAAAGAAAGTGGAACGCCAAATATATCTTGAAAATAAGGCTTGGCAAGAAGGATTGGCTCTAATGACGGAAAAGCTTGCTGGGCGCTGTGTTCCCAAAAATGAGTTGGTCGATGTTCGCTCATCGCTTCATAGAATCACAGGGACGATCGTTCGTGCCAAACGAAGTTCGCCTCATTTCGCTGCGTCTGCAATGGACGGATATGCTATTCGGGCTAAGGATACTCACGGAATTTCAGAGCGAGAGCCCCGTTGGTTAGAACTCGGAGTCCAAGCGATTCAAGTCGATACGGGAGATCCAGTCCCCGAGGGAATGGATGCCGTTGTGATGCTAGAAGAAGTCCTAGAATTGGGTGAGCGAGGAATCCTACTCCAGGCTCCCGTTGTACCCTGGAATCATGTCCGACCCGTAGGAGAGGACATCGTGGAAGGGGAAGTGCTTCTTCCGATCCATCACCGCATTCGTCCTCAAGACCAAGGGGCGTTACTCGCTGCAGGAGTATTAGAAGTCGAAGTTCGCTGTAAACCACGGGTGGGGATCTTACCGACAGGAGACGAAATTCGATCACCGGGAGCATCCCTTCAGGTAGGAGACATTGTCGATAGTAACTCCACAGTTCTTGCTTCCTTAGTGGAGGAATGGGGCGGAACCGCAACGATATGGCCCATAACTCCCGATAAACCAGAACAGTTAGAAGACGCTATTCTCAAGATGGCAGAATCCCAAGATATGTTGGTAATTATCGCTGGATCATCTCAAGGACGGGATGATTACACTTCCCTCATGATAGAAAAGCACGGGACACTTTATTTGCATGGAGTCGCTATTAAACCAGGCAAACCAGTAGCCTTAGGAGATGTTCAAGGAAAGCCCACATTTGGCATTCCAGGCTATCCCGTGTCTACCTATCTGACCGCTCATTTGTTCTTAGAGCCTTGGGTCTATCGATTGCAAGGGTTAAGTAAGGTCTCACCGAATACTTTGGATGCTGTCATCAGCAAGAAGGTCTTTTCCTCGTTGGGCAGTGAAGAGTTCGTTCGGGTCAAAGTGGGGAAAGTTGGAGAACGATGGGTAGCGGCTCCTTTAAATCGAGGCGCGGGTGTGACGATGAGCTTAGTGAGAGCGGATGGAATGCTTCGGGTTCCTCGCTTCCAGGAAGGCTTTCACGAGGGAGAAACAGTACCAGTTGAGCTATTGCGACCTGTTTCAGAACTTGAAGAAACTCTTGTATGTATTGGTTCCCACGATTTGACCTTGGACGTCTTGAGCAGCCATATGAAGGCAAGAGATGGGCATGGGGGGGGGATTGCCTCTGCACATGTCGGGAGTCTAGCTGGAATTCTAGCCCTGCGCAAAGGGGAAGCCCACTTTGCAGGGATTCATCTGCTTGATCCTGAAACTGGAGAATACAATCACTCCTATTTGAAACGATTTTTGCCAGGACGAGAGATTGCTTTGATGAACTTAGTCTATCGAACGCAAGTTCTTATTGTACCAAAAGGAAACCCACTCAACCTTAAGACCCTTGAGGATTTAGCCAAGCCGGGAATACGATTCGTCAATCGTCAAGGTGGCTCCGGAACGCGCGTACTTTTTGATTATCTACTCCAAAAGCAAGGTCTTACCAACGAGCAAATTTTAGGTTATGAGAGGGAAGAATTTACGCACTTAGCGGTAGCAGTCGCAGTCGCCTCTGGATCAGCCGATGTTGGGCTGGGCATTCAGAGTGCCGCTGAAGCCCTAGGGCTTGATTTTGTGCTGATTGGGGAAGAGCGGTATGATCTGGCGATTCCACGGGAATTTCTTGAGGAGCCACGAATGAAAGCAATGATTTCCGTTATTAAAAGCAAGGCTTTCCAGGAGGATGTGCTCGCGCTGGGCGGGTATGATGTCCGTGAGACTGGGGTATTTTACGTTTAAGGAGTCAGTTTTTTATTTGCATGTTTGAGCACATCTTTCAATAATCTTAAGGAAATCGGCAATCATAAAATTAATGTAAAAAGCACCTACCCATTATCGGGTAGGTGTTTTTTTTGAGAATTATTTGAGGGCGATGTGTTTATTTGCCGAAAGAACAATGCGGGTAAGTGCAGACCGGGCAGTCAAGACAAAGTCCACCGTGTCCTAGTTTGACAATGTCAAGGCGCGAAAGTCGCTCTCCTGTAAGCAGGCGTGGAGCGAATAAATCAAATGCTGTTGTTTTAGAATACATCACGCACCCGGGTAACCCCATGATTGGGACATCTCCGATGTAGGCCAGTAGAAACATGGCTCCTGGTAAAATCGGTGCGCCGTAAGTGATGAGCTCTGCTCCCATTTCTTTAATGGCTGTGGGGGTGACATCGTCAGGATCGACGGACATGCCTCCGCTGACTAAGATCATGTTTGCCCCCTGACTTAGTTGGTCTTGAATGCTGCTTTGAATCAGAGGCACATCATCGCTAGCAAACGTTTGATCTAGGACAACGGATCCCCAACCTTCAATTTTTGAGCGTAGTACTGGGCCGAACTTATCTTGGATCCGTCCATGATAGACTTCACTTCCCGTTGTGACGATCCCAACCTTCAACTGCTTTAGAGGCCGCACCTCTAGAATAGGATTTGAAAACGTTTGGACAATTCGTTCCGCTTCGATAACCACTTTTTCATCGATCATCAGAGGAACGACACGGGTCCCAGCGACTTTATCCCCTTTTTTCACAGGGCGATGATTGTGAAGCGTAGCGAGGACGATATATTCTAAAGTATTCAAGGCCAAAATGCCGTCTTCTGAGACATAAAGAAGACCGTCTTGGGCAGCGGTAAGTGTGACCTTTCCTTCTTTGGGCTCGTCAAGGGTTAGCCCTGAACCGGAGACTGCTTGGGCGAGGCGCTCTGCCGCTTCATTTTCATGAATAAGCCCGGGCGTTTGATCCCAGACGTAAATATGTTCTTTTCCCATGCTCAGGAGAACAGGAATATCCTCTTCCCGGACGACATGCCCCTTGCGAAACCGGGGGCCTTTAATGACACCGGGGATAATTTGCGTCATGTCATGAATTAGAATGGCACCAACAGAATCTTGCACTTTAATTTTTTCCATAGCGATAGCCTCCAATACATCATGGAAGGCGTGTTTATTATTAAACACACCCTGGCGTGGGATTGAAACTGTCAGAGGTTCATGGGCAGACTGAGGGGAAAACAATCTATCCCACTTGAATGGTATCGTATTCTTCACACAAGGTCAAGTATGAGTAACATTCCCGATGTTAAGATTTAAATTGAGCAATAAAATACTTTACAAATTATTACAACAAAAGAATGTGGTTTGAGTTTCAAAATTAAGCAGAACAGTAAGTATTGGAATTATCCGAATTGTTGGCACGAATTTTGCATATTTTATTGATCGAGCCAAGTAAAGCAAAGCCAATCAAATCAAAACAATCTAGACCAAATTAAACACAAAAAAGAATGGGAGGAACAGATTTGTCAGTTGTTCATCAGATGGATGGGTGGGGAAATTGCTTTACTGACGATCGATACTTTGCTCAACATAAGTAGAAGTGGTATGAGAATTTGTAACTCAAGATAACCGGAAGAACGCATGCAGTAACCTTGTAGAGAATGAATTGAATCAAAAAGGAGCGAAAAAAATTGCTTAAAAAAAATGTAGTCATTAACGGTGTCCCCCAAACGTTACTTGTCGATGGAGAAGTTACCCTAGCCAATGTGTTGAGGGGACAACTGCATATGACCGGAACTAAAATAGGATGTGGAAAAGCTCAATGTGGTGCATGTTCTGTTATTGTGAATGGAAAAGTCATCCGCTCCTGCGTTACCAAAATGAAACGGGTTGCTGATGATGCACAAATCACCACTATTGAAGGAGTGGGCACCAAGGAACACTTACATCCCTTGCAGCTAGCTTGGATGATCCATGGAGCTGCTCAATGTGGTTTCTGTAGTCCTGGATTCATTGTTTCAGCTAAACAACTTTTAGAGGAAAATGTCAATCCAACTAGAGAAGATGTCCGGGATTGGTTCCAAAAACACAGAAATGCGTGCAGATGCACTGGGTATAAGCCTTTAGTTGACTCTGTCATGGAAGCTGCTCGGTTAATTCGGGGTGAGGTTACTGTTGAAGAGTTATTCGTAAAATTACCTGCTGATGGCAAAATCATTGGAACTGAATACATTCGTCCGTCCGCTATGGCTAAGGTTACCGGTACCTGGGACTTTGGTGCTGATGCCGGACTCAAAATGCCTTGCGGAACTCTGCAACTTAAACTGGTTCAGGCCAAGGTTTCTCATGCCAATATTCTTTCTATCGACACATCTGAGGCTGAAAAAATGCCTGGCGTATATAAAGTTATTACTTATAAAGATGTTGTCGGCAAAAATCAAATTACTGGTTTAATCACTTTTCCAACGAACAAAGGGGATGGATGGGACCGTCCGATCCTATGCGAGAAAAAAGTGTTCCAATTTGGTGATGCCATAGCCATTGTTGCAGCCGATACTGCTGCACATGCTCAGGCTGCCGTTGAAAAAGTAAAGGTGGAGCTCGAATTACTTCCTGAATATATGAGCGCTCCTGCCGCTATGGCAGATGACGCTATTGAAATTCATCCTGGAACACCGAACGTTTATTTTGAAACCAAGGTGGTAAAAGGCGAAGATACTGCGCCTTTAATGAAGGCAGCAGATGTAGTAGTTGAAGATAGTTTTTATGTCGGACGTCAGCCTCACCTACCCATTGAGCCAGATGTCGGATTTGCCTTCTACGATGAAGATGGCAAATTGATCATCCATTCTAAAAGTATTGCAATTCATCTCCACCAGGCTATGATTGCTGCAGGAATCGGAATTGAATCAGAAAAACTGATTCTGGTACAGAACCCAACCGGCGGAACCTTTGGTTATAAGTTCAGCCCAACAATTGAAGCCTTATTAGGGGTTGCCGCAGTTGCTACAGGTAAACCTGTATACCTAGAGTTTGACTATTTCCAACAAACGACTTATACCGGAAAACGTTCGCCTTTCTTTATTGACCTTAAACTAGGGGCCACTAAAGAAGGTAAATTAACGGCTATGGAATCTGATTGGACAGTAGACCATGGTCCATATTCCGAATTTGGTGACTTGCTCACCATGCGGGGCACTCAGTTTATAGGCTGTGGTTATAACATCCCTAATATTCGCGGTAATGGACGAACCGTATGTACGAACCATGCTTGGGGTTCAGCTTTCCGGGGTTATGGATCTCCTCAAAGTACCTTCTCGTCTGAGGTTTTGATGGATGAACTAGCAGAAAAACTGGGCATAGATCCATTTGAACTGCGTTATAAAAACGTCTACAGACCTGGTGACACTACACCTACCGGTTGTGAACCAGATGTTTACTGCATGGTGGAGATCATGGATAAACTTAAACCTGCTTACACAAAAGCACAAGAATGGGCAAAACAGCCAGCATCAGCTGCTGACAAGAAACGCGGAATTGGAATGTCCATCGGTGTCTATGGATCAGGTCTAGACGGAGCGGACAGTTCTGCAGTCAATGCTGAGCTAACTGCAACGGGCGTTACAATTTATTCTTCATGGGAAGATCATGGTCAAGGCGCGGATATGGGAACATTAACGATCGCTCATGAGGCTTTGCGTCCGTTGGGAATTAAACCGGAAGATATTAAACTTGTTATGTGTGACATGGCATTAACCCCCAACAGCGGACCTGCCGGCGGAAGTCGTTCTAATGTTTTGTGCGGTAATGCTACTCGGGTTGCTTGCGAAATGCTGTTGAAAGGGATCACGAAAGCGGATGGATCCTTCCGAACCTATGAAGAAATGATTGCTGAAAAGTTACCAGTATATTTTGAAGGTGTTTGGACCGCTCCTGCTAAAGATTGCGATGTAGAGACTGGACAAGGGAATCCCTTTGCTGTTTATATGTATGGAGCCTTCCTGTCTCAAGTTGAAGTCGACATCACGACAGGTAAGACTGAAGTTGTAAAAATGACGATGGTAGCCGATGTGGGTAAAATTATTAATAAACTGGTAGTAGACGGACAACTCTATGGTGGGTTGATTCAAGGTCTTGGTCTAGCCCTGAGTGAGGATTTCGAGGACCTGAAGAAACATACAGATTTGATCGGCTGCGGACTACCCTTTATCAAAGATGCCCCGGACAATATTGAACTTCTCTATGTAGAAACCTTAAGACCTCATGGTCCTTTCGGTGCTGCAGGCTCGGGAGAATTGCCGCTGACATCCCCTCATGCTTCTATTATTAATGCTATTTACAATGCCTGCGGAGCACGGATTACTCATTTACCTGCTCGTCCTGAAAAAGTACTTGCTGCACTTGATGCTAAAAAATAATTAGTTCGTTTTTGGCCCACAAAACTAAAAATCGGAACCTAAAATTGGTTTATCCAATTTTAGGTTCCCGTTTATACCAGGGTAGAATGTATAACTTCCTGGTGGGCCCGTTCTCGCCAGCTCAAGCGCCTTGCCATCATGGCATCTAGCCATCCCGGCGATGCTCTAATCTTAAACATCTTTGTTTGAGTCTTGGCGGCGCTCTAACCTCGAACGTCCTGTTCGAGTCATGGCCAGCGCATATCAGTGCTACTAAGGCGACCGCCTACGAAAGGGCTTGGCGCTAGCCAAGTATTCTATACCCGCACGCAATAACTTAAGGAAGTGGGTGTTGCTTATGGAACAGGACGAATTAAAAAGACAAGAAGATAAGTGTACCCAAGAGAATCCCCCTGCTTGTACAGCAGGTTGTCCAATCCACGTAGATGCTCGGAAATTGATGCTGGATATTCAAAATCAGGACTTGAAAAGTGCCTTAGCAACACTGCAAAAAAAACAGCCCTTTCCCGGAATTATTGGTCGGGTTTGTGATCATCCCTGTGAGGATGTCTGTAAACGCAAAGAGGTTGGAACGACTATCGCTATTTCAGCCCTGGAGAGATTTTGCGTGCAAAACCAAGCTGGAAAAATAGCCAAAGCAGGGATAGTTCCCCCAAAAAGCCAGACAGTTGCAGTCGTCGGGTCTGGACTAAGAGGCCTAACTGTAGCCTATGACTTGGCTAAAAAAGGATATAAGGTTAGTCTGTTTGAGAAAGCAGATCGCCTTGGTGGAAACCTGTGGAATTTTCCGGAACATCAATTGCCTCCAGAGGTTATTGTCGAGGAACTGTCCGTCTTGAACCGGCTTAACGTTCAAATAGAGTTAAAGACTGCAATAACTGGGCAGGGTTTAGCCAAGCTTCAAGAAGACTTTAATGTAGTGTATCTTGGCCTTGCTGAGCAATCTAAAGAAGTCAGGGAGCTCTTGGGTGAACAGTTGTGGGTCGACCCAGTCACGTGTGCTACACAGATTCCAGGAATATTTAGCGGGGCACTTTTGGGGAATGATTCCCCCATTAAGTCTGTTGCCGATGGCCGTAAGGCTGCCGTTTCCATTGATAGATATTTGCAGGGCGTTTCCTTAACTGCCTCTCGTAAAGGCGAGGGGCCTATTGAGACTAAACTATTCGTCAATACGAATGGGATTCCCCCTCTGCCAGTGGTGGCAATGAGTAACGAAACTGGGGGTTATACACCCGAAGAAGCCGTTCAGGAAGCAGGTAGGTGCCTGAATTGTCAATGTCTCGAATGTGTGAAGGCCTGTAAATATATGCAAGAATACGGTAGTTATCCCAAAAAGTATTTAAGACAAATTTACAATAATGATACGATCGTCATGGGCATGCGCCACGGGAATAAAATGATCAATTCTTGCAGTTTGTGTGGGCAGTGTGCTGTAGTTTGTCCTCAAGGACTAGACCTTGGGGAGACCTGCAAAGCAACCCGGGAGAGCATGGTGAGCAAAGGAAAAATGCCCCCTTCAGCCCACGATTTTGCCCTGAGGGATATGGCATTTAACAACAGTGAAGAATTTTCCTTAACCAGACAACAACCTGGCCATAATTCTAGTAAGTATGTTTTCTTTCCCGGATGCCAATTAAGTGGCTCTTCACCGGAACAGGTTGAAAAAGTGTACGCATATTTAACTGAAAAGCTTTCTGGAGGAGTAGCCCTAATGTTACGTTGCTGCGGTGCTCCGGCCGATTGGGCTGGTAATCAAGACCTGTTCCAAAACAGTTTGAAGGTTTTGGTTGCGGAGTGGGAAACCTTAGGCAAACCGGAGCTGATCGTAGCTTGTTCCACCTGTCACAGTATGTTCCGAGAAAAGTTTCCAGGAGTAGTCTCTCTGTGGGAGTTGATGGCTGATTCGGATTTACCTGTGCAAGGTGCCAGCGTGAGTAGAGGCAAAGTAGCTGTCCAGGATGCTTGTACTACGAGACATGAACCAGTCATACAGGATGCCGTCCGAGACATCTTAACTAGGCTGGGTTACGAAGTTGAAGAATTGCCCTACAGCAAAGAACGAACCAAGTGTTGTGGCTTTGGAGGGCTGACGTCTTTTGCCAATCCGGGATTGGCGAAAAAGATCGTGGAAGATCGAATAAGTGAAAGCACAACAGACTATGTAGCCTACTGTGCCATGTGCAGAGATAATTTTGCGTCTAAGGGTAAACGCACGTTTCATTTATTAGATTTAATTTTTGGAACTGACCTTGAAAAAGCTGCCATCAGGCCAAGTGTAGGATTTTCCAATCGGCATGAGAACCGGGCAAAACTAAAAAGAAAGTTTTTACATTCGCTGTGGAAAGAAGCTCCACAAGAAAAGGAAGGAGCGTATCGAATCATTAACCTCTTGTTAAATGAAAGCGTTCTGGAAGTAATGGAAGATCGACGTTTTCTTATAGAAGATATTCAACAGGTAATAGAACTTGCGGAGCGAACAGGAAGAAAGTTCATAAATCCGGACAATGGTCACAGTTTAGCTTATTATCGCCCTGTCAAGGTGACCTATTGGGTTGAATATCAACCACAGGAAAAAGGCTTTGTGGTCCTAAATGTGTATAGCCACCGCATGGAAATTGTGGAGGACAGTCATGAATAACACACCAAAACAGACGCAGAAAACCCTTTGGAATTGTGGTAAATGCGGTGGAGAGCTCCAGCGTGGTTCGGTAAAGGCATCCTACTTGGGTAATGATTTTGTGGTGGAAGAATTAAAATGTCTTAACTGTGGCTTGGTATTGATTACGGAGGAACTGGCTTTAGGTAAGATGTTCGAAGTTGAACAAAGTTTAGAGGATAAGTAGGAGGGAGTAAGATGGCGGTCGATGCCTTTCGTATGTTTCAATTGGCCACACAGGGATTTTGTTGTAGCCAAATTATGTTAATTCTGGGTTTGGACGAACAAGGAAAGGAAAACTCCGATTTAATCAAAGCAATGCATGGTTTGTGTGGAGGAATAGGACGGTCGGGAAAAACCTGTGGTGCACTTACCGGGGGGGCATGTTTAATTGGTTTGAACGTTGGGAAAGGAAATCTCCTCGAATTCGGTCACGCCAAAATAAACCTTATGATCAATGACTTGATGGAATGGTTTGAAAACACCCATGGCAGTATCGATTGCGATGGGATACTAGACCACTCACTTGATGAGGGCAACGAGTATCCTGTGCAATGTGGCAATATTGTTGCAACGACCTTTAGTAAGGTGCAAGAGATTTTAGCAGCCTATTCAGAAGACCCTGAGTCCAATGATGAGGAATAAAAATTGTGAAAAACAATGTTTTTAAATTATATGAAAGTGACGTTCTGCGCCTTACTACAGGTGATACGTTAAGACCGGGTGGGTTTTCCTTAACCGACTTGGGAGTTGAAAGCTGTGATTTTCTTCCAGGCGCAAGGGTCTTAGATGTGGGCTGCGGCAGCGGTGCAACGGTAGAGCGTTTGGTTTCTCTTTATCAGCTCCGAGCCACAGGTTTAGACCCTTCAGAGGTGCTGTTAGAGAGTGGGAAAAAGAAGAATCCAGGCTTAAATCTGATCCGAGGGCTAGGCGAAGACCTACCCTTTCCGGCTAACCACATGGATGGGGTATTAGCGGAGTGTGCCTTGTCTGTAATGGAGGACCTGGATCAGGTTCTGATAGAAATTTTCAGGGTTCTCAAACCTGGTGGGTTGTTGGTCGCTAATGATGTGTATGCTCGAAATCCTGACGGTATCAAAGGTCTTCAGGAACTCAATCTCAATTCATGTATCAGAAGAGCGTTGCCAAAGGAGCAATTAATCAACAAACTTCTCAAACAGGGATTTAACATCGTTAATTGGAGTGATCATACAAACCTATTAACACAACTAACGGTTAACCTAATCATGACTCATGGCTCTATGACAAAGTTTTGGCTTAAGTCTTCTTCATGTTCAGGATCTGTTGATCCTATCCTTGCCCAGGCTGCGATTAAGGAAGCCAAGATGGGATACTTTCAACTGATCGCAAAGAAAGAAGCAAGCTGTAGTTAGAGAGGAATAGCACATGGAAGTAATGGACGAACGCTTGATTTCCACAACAGAGAGCTTGTGTCCAGAATGTTTGAAGAGGATTTCGGCTCAAAGAGTGGTTAAAGGAGAAAAGGTTTATCTTGTGAAACGTTGCCCTGAACATGGAGCCTATCGAACACTGCTGTGGCGTGGTAGCCCTCAATGGGATGAATGGGTCAGGCCTATGATTCCAACCCCACCCAAGGAGTGTTTTACACCCGTTGAGAAAGGCTGTCCCTTTGATTGCGGCTTGTGCGAAAACCATTACCAGACGACTTGTACGGCTTTGATAGAGGTTACACAGCGTTGTAATTTAAACTGCAAATTTTGTTTTGCCAATGCAGGAACGGAGCTTGACGAACCTTCATTGGAGAGGATAGAAAAGTGGTACAAAAACGTACTTGCTGCCAGTGGCCCTGTCAATATCCAGTTGTCTGGCGGCGAGCCAACCCTCAGAGACGATCTGCCGGAAATAGTAGAAATGGGAAGAGCACAGGGCTTTAACTTTATCCAACTTAACACGAATGGATTGCGACTGGCAGAAGATCCTATCTTTTTGAGCCGATTGAAAAAGGCTGGTCTCAGCTCCGTGTTTTTACAATTTGACGGTACTGAGGACCAGATTTATCAGTCAATAAGGGGGCGTAGGCTTTTTGATGTTAAAGCCAAAGCTATAGAGTGCTGTGCACAACACGAGATTGGTGTTGTGTTAGTACCTACCTTGATACCAGGCATAAACACTCATAATATCGGAGGAATCATTAAGTTTGCCTTGAAAAATCATCCCGTCGTCAGAGGTGTGCACTTCCAACCCGTAAGTTATTTCGGAAGAATACCTAAAGAACCCATGGATCAAGACCGGATCACACTCCCGGAAGTCATTCAAGCGATCGAGGAACAGACAGATGGGCTCATTAAAGCAACGAACCTGAAACCCCACAATGGCCGATGCTCCTTTAGCGGCAACTTTACAAGACAACTGGATGGGAGTTTAAAGCCTATTGTAAACAGCTCGTGCTGTACCGGACCAGAGCGAGCGGATGAGTTGGCTAGAAAAACACGAACTTTTGTGGCGCGGCAGTGGTCAGGAACAGAAAAATCAACGATTCAGTCTCCTAGCACCAATTCCTGGGACAATCTAATTCAACAGCTAAAGACCTATGCCTTTTCCATCAGCGGCATGGCCTTTCAAGATGTGTGGAATCTAGATATAGACAGGTTGAAGAATTGTTGTATACATGTGGTAAGCCCGGAAGGTAAGTTAATTCCTTTTTGCGCTTATAACCTTACAGATAAGTTTGGACACTCAATATATCGGAGGGGGAGATAGGGCTTGAATATAAAATCCACATCGCTTGAGCCCTGGATCAAACACAAAATTACCGGAGATAGTTCAGGACGCTTAACCAGAAAGCAAATCGAGGACTATCAGTTGGCAAAATTGCAGGAAACCCTTGACTGGGCAATCAGTAAAAGCCGTTTCTATACACGTCTGTACTCAGGATTAGATTGTAAGATATCAAGTTTTCAAGATGTGTTAAAACTGCCCTTTACCACGTCCGAAGAGTTGAAAGATAATCCTCTCGATTTCTTGTGTGTTTCCCAAAATGACATCAACAGGATCGTGACGTTACAGAGTTCCGGCACTACGGGAAAACCTAAACGCCTGTTCTTTACTCAGGCTGATCAAGAATTGACCATCGATTTCTTTCATCATGGAATGTTAACTTTGGTGAGGCCTGAAGACAGGGTCTTGATAATGTTACCCGGGGAAACACCGGGCAGTGTCGGGGATTTACTGCGCTTAGGCTTAGAAAGGGCGGGTGTAATAGGGGTTGCCCACGGTCTGGTTACGAACCCAGAGGCAACCCTAAAGCAAATCAAACGGGACAATATTAATGTTTTAGTCGGGATACCCACACAAGTATTGAGCCTAGCAAGGTTTAAAGATTCCAAGGGCTCTTCTCCCCTTCTGAACTTAAGAAGTGTTTTACTGAGTACCGATTATGTACCCCTTGCTATTGTGCAAGAAATCGAAAGGGCATGGAGTTGTAAGGTGTTTAATCACTATGGCATGACTGAGATGGGGCTAGGCGGCGGACTAGAATGTGAGGGTTTCTGTGGTTACCACCTCAGGGAAGCAGACCTCTATATTGAAATCGTCGATCCCAGTTCAGGAATGCCCGTTGTGGATGGGCAACCAGGAGAGGTAGTAGTTACTACTTTGACCAGAGCAGCTATGCCTTTAATTCGGTATCGCACCGGTGACATGTCGAGGTTTATTCCAGGCCTTTGTGCGTGCAATACGGTATTGAAGCGGCTGGAATTGATAAAGTCGAGAGACAGAGTTTATCTGACCCAGACCGATTACCTAACCATGGCGGACTTCGATGAGGTTCTGTTTGCGCTTAACAATGTTCTCGATTTTGAGGTAACCCTAACAGAGGGTATAGAAAAAGAAAACCAGTTACAACTTGATGTTCAGTTAAGGGGACCTCTTACCTGGGAAGCGAAAAGAAATGTTCAACAGGCATTAGATCAAATCCCTGTAGTAAGGGATGCTAGAAAAAACGGTAGCTTGAGGGCGTCCTTTTACCTTGTATCAAGCCCTGTAGTGATATCTAGAAGAAGTACAGCTAAACGGCAGATTCAAGATAAGAGAGGGAGTGTTTAAATTGTTGGCTGAACCAGAGAACAAACCGGGTGAGGCTTCCTTAGCAGCAATTATAGTTGCCGCAGGATACTCTTTTCGAATGAAACGTTTTAAACCGCTTTTATCGCTGGGCGGTGGCACAGTATTAGAAAAAGCTGTACACAGTTTTCAGAAGAGCGGAATTAGGGATATCCGGGTGGTCGTTGGGCATCGGGCGAATGAATTGTATCCTGTCTTAGATAGATTAGAAGTTCAGACTATCGTCAACCCCAATTTTTCCGAAGGAATGTTCTCATCAGTTACATCTGGGGTTAAAAGCTTATCACCAATGGTAAAAGGATTTTTTCTTTTACCCGTCGATAATCCGATAGTGAACCGTGATACCTTGAAAAAGCTTCAGAACACGTTCTTTACAACGGAATTTGGTATTATATATCCGTCCCATCAGGGAATGAGGGGACATCCCCCCTTAATTTCTTGCCGCTATGTGAACAATGTAATAACATGGAACAAACCGGGGGGAATGAGGGCCTTATTAGAACAGTATGAACATGATGCCATAGATGTTGAGGTTGATGACCCAGGTATTTTGCTTGACATGGACACACCGGAGGACTACCATCAGATGCTGAAATACTGTGGACATATCCAGGTACCCTCAGAAGAAGAGTGTTATGTTATAATAAAAAATGCTAACACTCCTGTAAGGGTGTTTAATCACTGCAAGCAGGTTGCCCACTTAAGTAGTGCAATGGGAAGCTATTTGATCAGGTCAGGTTGTCAAATGAACATTGAACTAATCAGGGCGGCTGCGCTGTTACATGACTTGGCCAAAGGTGAACCCCACCATGCCCAAGTTGGAGCCAAAATGCTCATCAATTATCCAGAGGTGGCAGAAATTGTCGCCGAACATACGGACATTTGCCTGAACCCTGACCAATCCTTAACAGAAAAAGAAATCGTCTATTTGGCTGATAAGCTTGTTATTGAAGACCAGATAATTTCACTCCAGGACAGATTCGCAGGTCCCTTGGAGCAGCACAAGAACGATCAAGAGGTGACGAAAAAGATTAGGCGTCGATTTAGTAATGCTGAAAGAATCCAGACAAGAATAGAAGAAATAATTAAGATGCCTTTACATGACCTATGGAAGGCTGATCTAGGGGGGCAAGGCTAGTGGAAAAAGAAATACAACTTGGGCTCAAAAAAGCATTTGATCAAAACTTGGAGGCAGCCCTGATTACTGTAACCAGTGTGCTTGGGTCAACACCTCGCAAGCCTGGAGCTAAAATGTTAGTTTTCGCTGATGGGACGACGGTTGGAACCATCGGAGGTGGATGTGGTGAGGCCGAGGCCAGGCGGGAGGCCTTTAATGTAATAGCAGCATACACCCCAAAGATACATTATTTAAATATGACCGCGGACATTGCCCAGGAGGAGGGAATGGTTTGCGGGGGTATCATGGGATTATTCATTGAATATTTGGGTTCTCAAAGCCCCGTGGAACAGACCAATCTCAACAAAGATTATCTGTCATCTTTAGAGAACTACAAAAACCCCATACTTATAACAGTGATTGAATCGGTTGAGGAACAATTGATAGGAAAAAAGCTATTCATCAAGAATAACGGAGACGTCGTAGGTGATTATAGTTTAGAAAAATTAAATAGAGTTGCACTAGAGAGTGCTAAAACAGGGGGGAGAAGATGCCAACCGTTATTAATTAGTTTGGATTCCGAGTTTGAGCCATGTGAAACCTCAGTGACAAAAGCGCCTTTCCGGTTACTAATTGAGCCCCCAACGTCTGTCGTACAATTGCTGATTTTAGGTGCAGGACATATTGCGCTTCCCCTTGCAACCATGGCCAAAATCGTTGGATATGAGGTTACTGTAGTCGATGATCGGCCATCTTTTGCTAATTCTGCTCGATTTAGCACTGCTGATACGATTATATGCAATAATTTTGAACGAGCATTAGATGGGATAAATATTAATCCGCAGACATTTGTTGTGATTATAACTAGGGGGCATCGCTATGACAAAGTATGTCTGCAGAAAGTGATTAATCAACCAGCTTCATATATTGGCATGATCGGTAGTCGCAAAAGGGTTAAAGCATTGATCGCTGAATTGGAGGAGGAAGGAGTCTCGAGTGAATCGTTGCAAAAACTGTATTCTCCAATCGGTCTAAAAATTGGGGCAGAAACTCCTGAAGAAATAGCCGTGAGCATTCTCAGTGAGCTGATTAAAGTTCAAAGGGAGTTGGATCAGAATGGGAAACTACGATGATCCTCAAAAACAATGGGTAAAAAGCTTATTTATTTAGCTAGGCACGGCGATATCGGTCTTGGAAGAGATAAACGCTATATCGGTCAATCGGACCTTCCGTTAAGTGCTCTTGGAGTGAAGCAGGCTACCTTATTGAAAGAGATATTTAGTCGGATGCCCTTAGATAACATATATTGCAGTGATCTAGAGCGAGCGCAACAAACAGCAGAGATTATTTCCTCGGCTCATTCAATCATTCCAACAGCTCGCGTTGAGTTACGTGAATTGAATATGGGTGATTGGGAGGGGAAACTATTTTCTGAAATTCGAGCTAAGAATCCTCAGGAATTTGAAAAACGTGGTAAAGATATAGCGAATTACTGTTCACCAGAGGGAGAAAGCTTTTCCGACTGCTCCAAAAGGGTTATACCTATCTTTGAAAGCCTTGCCCAATCCAATGAAAATACCATTTTAATTATTGGACATGCAGGTATAAACCGAGTAATCTTATGTAGAGTACTCGGAATACCCTTAGAAAACGTCTTTCGTTTTGAACAAAGCTATGGTTGCGTAAACCTAATCTCCAAGGATGGTTTAATGTACCGGTTGAAATATCTTAACAATGAAGTGAATTGTGACCCAAACGGCATGGATTAAATTGTTCGCAACAATTTAATCCATCTTTTATTTCAATAAGTTTAAATTTGCAATTCAAAGGCAATATGAAGAGTGTTCCGAAATAAAACGTTGTTCAGAGCAAAGTGCGTCAAATTAGGGCACGTAAAAGATCCGAAATTATTTACAAATCAGAATCTTATATTAAAAAGATACATAATTCGTTAGGGAGAATGCCTTGTGAATAGAATAACAAAAATATTCAGATTCTTGGCATGAATCTTGCTATATATAAAGACAACGATAAATATTAAATAGAAATGGGAGGAAACGAATATGTCGATCATTCATCAAGTATATGGGTATTACATGCCAACAGTAAACCTTATGGGAGCTGGGGCAGCTCAAGAAACAGGAAAACAAGCCAAATTACTGGGTGGAAAAAAGGTACTATTGGTAACCGATGCCTATCTCGAAAAAGTTGGAATGGCTCAAGAAATTGCAGACATTATTAATAAAGAAGGCGTCAAAGTTGTTATTTATGGCGGTGCTGAACCGAATCCAACAGATAAAAACGTGCATGATGGGTTTGACATCTATACTAAAGAGGGTTGTGACCTGATTGTATCCGTAGGCGGAGGATCTTCCCATGACTGCGCAAAAGGAATTGGCCTTGTTGCAGGTAATGGCGGAAGAATTAATGATTATGAAGGCGTCGATAAATCCCCACTACCAATGGCTCCTATGATTGCTATTAACACAACAGCTGGTACTGCCGCTGAAATGACCAGATTCTGTATTATCACAGATGCTGCAAGGCATATTAAAATGGCCATCGTTGATTGGCATGTAACCCCGAATGTCTCGATTAATGATCCCTTGTTGATGATGAAACAACCGCCTAGCTTAACCGCTGCCACAGGAATGGATGCACTCACTCATGCTGTCGAAGCGTATGTTTCCACAGCTGCTACACCAGTGACTGATTCGGCTGCTTTAATGGCTTTTAAATTAATCCCTAGGTACTTACGTCGTGCCGTAGCAAATGGCGATGATTTCGAGGCTCGTGACAAAATGGCTTATGCGCAATTATTAGCTGGTATGGCGTTTAATAATGCCAGTTTAGGTTATGTTCATGCAATGGCTCATCAATTAGGTGGATTCTATAATTTGCCTCATGGTGTATGTAACGCAATCCTTCTGCCCCACGTTTCACGCTTTAACATGATTGGTAATCTCGATCGTTTTGCTGAGATCGCTGTAGCAATGGGAGAAAATGTTGACGGACTTTCTGTACGGGATGCTGCTGAAAAATGCTTAACCGCAATCGCCACCTTGTCTCAAGATGTCGGAATTCCTTCAGGGCTAAGTGAACTGAATGTAAAAGAAGAAGACTTCGCTCTGATGGCTGGAAATGCGAAATTAGATGCTTGTCAATTCACCAATCCTCGCACAGCAACGCTTGAACAAGTCATTCAAATCTATAAAAATGCTATGTAATTTGAGATTTGCCTACTACCTAGGTGAAAATTCTCAAAAGTAGACCAATAAAAAGATACTCATGAAGATAGCATAAGAAAAGGCTCGGATTCCGGGCCTTTTTCTTATGCTCTTTTGTCGAGTGGTGGGCGTGTTATTAATGAGGACTTTTATCGTGACATTCGTTCCGATGAGAATTAGTAACTAGAATAACTTGAAAAGAAAAACCTAGGCGATATAGCCTAGGTTGGACGAAAGCCGAGTTAAGAAGCAAAGTGAGCAAGAAAACGATTTACATCTTCCTTTTGAGGATTCGATAGAAGTTCTGATGGAGAGCCTTCAGCCAAGACTTGCCCATTCAAGAGAATTAAGGCGCGGTTTGTCAACTGTGCAATGTCTTTGAAGTCATGACTTACGAGGACGGTAGTTGTTCGAGTGGAATTAAAAACTTGCGCAAGGTCAATGCGTAGTCCTTCTTTAGTGGGAGCATCTAAAGCGGAGAAAGGCTCATCCAAAAAAAGAACGTCTGGCTCCATAGCAAAGGCTCGTGCTAAACTGACACGTTGCGCTTCACCCCCGGAAAGCGATCGCGCAGATTGCTGAGAAAGGTGGATTACCCCAAATTGTTCTAACCAATAGTCTACCTGTTTCCGAATCTTTTCTTTAGGAAGGTGCCGGATCTTTAAGCCAATGGCAACGTTGTCAAAAACGCGTGTGTTTAATAAGAGGGCTTCCTGAAAAACTATAGCAATTTTACGACGCATAGCAAGCGGAACGTTCTTTGGTATGGGTTGGCCCTGGAAATAGAGTTGTCCGGAGGTTGGAGATTCCAAAAAAGCAAGGATTTTCAACAAACTGCTTTTACCAGATCCGTTTGGCCCGATTAGTCCTACACATTCTCCAGGGGAAATATGAAAATGAATATTTCGCAAGATGATTTTATGTTCCTTTGTCCAGGTTATATCTCGGGCTTCAAGCACATTATTGCCCTCCTTGCTGTTTCTGCTGGAGTAGGGTCAAGCCTAATGTAGCCCCATATGCTAGTATGCATAAGATAATGCTCAAGGCAATAGCGATGTCGAAGTTACCCTTGGAAACTTCCAGGACGGTGGCAGTTGTCAGAACACGAGTTTGTCCTTTGATGTTACCCCCTACCGCCATCGACGCCCCAATCTCGGAAACGATAGCCCCGAAACCAGCAATAATTGCAGCAAGGAGAGAAAAACGGACTTCTTTAAGAAGTAGCCAAATATACTGGAGGCGAGTTGTACCCAGCGCCTGGATTTGGAGCCTGAGTTTGGGGTCAGTTTGTTGAAGAGCAGCACAGGTTAAGGCGGCGATTATGGGAGAAGCGATGATGGCTTGGGCGATGATAATCGCGATAGGAGTATACATAATATTTAAAAAGCCAAAAGGGCCGGAACGCCAAAGGAAAATTGAGACCCAAAGTCCAACGACCACTGGGGGTAAGCCCATCCCGGTATTAACAACGCTTAAAACGAATTGCCGCCCTGGAAAGGGTTTCAAAGCTAGGAGCGTGCCGAACGGAATCCCGATAAGTAAGCTTATGAACGTTCCAGTGAAAGAGACTTTGAGGGTGAGGAGCGTAATATCGATCACCTCGGGATCCCCGGTTATAAGGAGGCGGATAGCGGCTAGGACACCTTGCCAGATCATTTCCATACTGTTACCTACCCGTTTCAATTTAGATGAAAAAGGCTTGGCTAGCGCCAAGCCTTAACTGCTTTAATAAGTTATTAGCAATAATTATTTAAGATCCTCCATCTTTTTTCCTGCATCAGCGAAGAAGAGGGGCTGGCCGTATTTGTCTTGACCAAAGGATCCGATGAGTTTTTGAGTGTCAGCATCAATCATGAAATCTACGAAGGCTTTGGCGCCAACAGCATTGACTTTTGGGAATTTTTCAGGGTTAACCTGCATGACGTGATAAATATTCAAGAGAGAAGTTTCCCCTTGAAGGAGAATATCAAGCTTTAAGTTTTTCTTTGTAGCAAGATAGGTCGCGCGGTCTGTAAGGGTGTAACCCTCTTTGTCCGAGGCAATGGTGAGTGTTTGTCCCATGCCTTGACCTGTCGACTGATACTTAGTTCCGGCAGGTTTAATAGAAGCCTTTGTCCATAAAGCTTTTTCCATTTTATCCGTTCCAGAATCGTCTCCACGTGAGACAAAGATTGAAGGGCTTGCATAAATGGCCTTTAAGGCATCGACCGCTGTTTTTGTTTCTTTTACTTTGGCAGGGTCTGTTGCAGGTCCAACTAAGACAAAATCGTTATGCATCACAAGCTGATAGTTAATGGCTGTTTTGTTATCCACTAATTTTTTTTCTGAGGCAAAGGCATGCACTAGTAAAACGTCAGCATCCCCTTTTTCCCCCATGGCTAAAGCGGCTCCTGTACCGACGGCAACTGTTTTGACTTTATAGCCTGTTTTTTTCTCGAAGGCAGGGATGAGAACATCGAGTAGACCGCTATCTTGAGTACTTGTGGTGGTCGCTAAAATTAGGTCAGGATTAGCTGGCTTGGGAACTTCGGTTTTTTGTGCTGCTGCAGGAGTTGTGGGAGTTGCAGATTTACCACATCCGACGACAACTACTAATAGGGCAATTATAAGGAGTGCAAAACCAAAATTAAGTCTAAATCTAAAATTCTTTTTCACATTTATTTCCTCCATCTCATCTTTCTAAAAAACGAACGACCTCTCTGTTCCTTTCCGTACCATCTCGTTCTTTAAACATCTAATAGAACTTTTCCTGTTAGAGAAGTATCATACCCATTCTGCTGGTGAATGGCTTGGATAAATCCGGAAGATCTCAGTACACTCATGAGCTGTTGCCAAACATCGGTTTTGGCGGTTTTACCTAAACAAACCAGATCATACCGCTCTTGGAACAGAGGGATAAAATCCAGTCCAAGTCGTTGAGCGGCAGCCTTCACTCCGACGCCGACATCGACCTGCCCATTTGCAACGAGGCAAGCAACACCGGAGTGTGTGGTTTCTTCATCTTCATAACCCAGAATTTGACCAGGTGATATCTTTGCTGCTTGTAGGTATGCATCCAAGCGTAGACGGGTTCCTGATCCCTTCTGACGGTTGATGAAATGTAGTCCTTCAAGGGTGATATCTGCCCAGTTACGAAGCTGCAGAGGGTTGCCAGGAGCCACAATGAAACCCTGTTCCCGTTGGACTAAATTGACAAGGCGAACGGGTTCTCCGGGGATAACATGTTTGACGAAGGAAATGTTATAGTCCTTTGACAATTCATCCCAAAGATGTACCCCTGAAATTTCCGCTTCCCCACGATAAAGTGCGATGAGTCCGTCCATACTACCTTTGAATGAAAGCGAGGATTTGATGGGTACGGGTGTATGTTTAAGAAACTCAAAAAGTAGCTCGACGATTGGATCGTGGCTACCAACGAAGCGAATGATAGGCAATTCAGGAGTCTCAGAGGGTATGTCTGAATGAACTGAAATATGGGTTCCAAGAGTTCCGTGCAGATAGTGATTTAGGACAGCCGGATCAATGCGGAGTTGGCGACCGATGTGATGAGCGGGAATCTCTCCCCGTTTAACAAGTTCATAGAGGGTATATTTCGAAATCTTGAGAATTTTTGCCGCTTCAGCAGCTGTTAAGGTTAGGCTCAAATAGTTCACCTCCACACCATTCACCTTACATTATTCAGTTTAGAATAGTGAGACTAGCAAGTCAATACAGATGTTGAAAACAGAGGGTTTTAATTTTGTTTAGTTTGTTGTATTTGGCGTTTTTAAATCTTTCGACAGAAATCTTCAATGCGTTTAACACAAGTTGAAGTGTGATAGAGTAAAATGATTGTATACAAGATATTATTTTTATTGACAACACCGTACTTTATGCTAAAATTTAACCTGATGGAAATTTGGAGTAGTCGGTGGAAGAAATGACCGGCTCATACTCCATATTGTTTTTTAACAGAAAAGGGGGCAACGATCACAATTGGCAAATTCTCTTGGACGTCATGTGTTGGCTGAAATTTATGGGTGTAGTTTCGACATTTTAAATGACCGTGAAAAAGTCGAAACCCTAATGGTCAATGCAGCTTTGGAAGCAGGTGCCGAGGTGCGTGAGGTAGTGTTTCATAAGTTTAGTCCTCAAGGGGTGAGCGGTGTTGTTGTTATTTCCGAATCACACTTAGCCATCCACACGTGGCCAGAACTCGGATATGCTGCTGTAGACGTCTTTACTTGCGGGGACCGTGTCAATCCCTGGGATGCCTGTAACTATTTAACGGATCATTTCAAAGCAGGTCATATGACTGCAACGGAAATAAAGCGGGGAATTGTTGAGGATCCAAAGGAAGCGGTAAATATTTAGGAGGGATATTTATTTTACTCCGGACTAAGATAAGTACGGATAATGGAGACAAGTTATATTTTCTGACTGGTCCTAGATAGACCTTGTGACTGAAAAAGTTGCAAGGTCTATTGTATTTCAGGATTGATTACATATTCTATCAATAATAATGTCATATTATCAAGGTGCAGTATATTAAAGAAGGCAGGACTTTTAATAAGTATCTCGAATACATAATAGGTTAATGTTCTATGATAGACAAGGAGCGATAAGATGGTTCCGGTAGAATTCAGCTTCCTTGAGAAACTGAAAGCAGTGCAGGCGCGTTTGCGTCAAGAAATTAACTTTAAGCCAGCGGGCTTCGATGAATTGGTTCAGCTGGAGATGGATGAACTTGATCAAACAGTTCATCCGGCTATTGTCTTAGCCGTGAGTCGGGCTTGCGCAGAACATGGACAAAAATCAGAAGCGCTGGCAGTCATAATACAATTTATATTTATGGCCCATAAGGTTCATAAGTTAATAAAAGATGATCATGATATTGCGGAAGAGCTTCGACAGTTTCCAGTGCTTGTCGGGGATTTATTATATGGAAAGTTCTTTTTAGAGCTCTGCCGTGAGAAGCTATTGTTCTTTCTCGACCCTCTAGCTCAAGTTATTGGAACGATGAGCGAGGGAGGGATATCTAGATGGCTTGCTCGTGACGAGAGACTCGGTATCGATGAGTGTCTTCATATTGTTGAGATGGAGAGCGCATCATTAATGGCGTTAGCATCCCGTCTTAGTGCAGAACTTGCGGGTGCTTCACTTCCTGTCCAGGAACAGCTTGAAGCTTTTGGCTGGGAACTAGGATTAGCGTGGGGAGCGTGGAAGGAACAGTTGGAGAACACTGTTGTACAATCAATCCTTCAACGGGCAAATAATATTTTAAATGAGACTTCCTTGAGCTCACAGCTAAAATTACATCCCCTCCGCGAGGTGTATCAATACATAGAAAAGCAAGTGAGCACAAATTATAAACCCCAAGTTGTGAACGGAGTAGGAGTATGCATAAACTAAAGGTTTTTTTCGAAATGATCAAATTAGAACATACCCTTTTTGCCCTTCCTTTTGCTTACTTAGGTGCCTTTTTGGCGGCAGATGGAATTCCTTCGGCTTTTAAGCTTATATGGATTACGCTGGCTATGATTGGGGCTAGGACAGCCGCGATGTCCCTAAACCGTTTAATTGACAGGCATATTGATGCGCGAAACCCCCGAACGGCCCAGAGGGCACTACCGGCAGGTCAGCTAAGAGTAAATGAAGTCTACATTTATACACTGCTCTCTTTCTTGCTTTTGGGGTTTTCGGCGTACAGGCTCAATCTTCTGGCCTTGTGGCTAATGCCAATTGCTGTTTTCTTCTTGGTCTTATATTCCTATACAAAACGATTTACATGGGCGTGCCATCTCGTATTAGGAATTTCACTGGGCTTAGCCCCTGCTGGAGCCTGGATCGGGGTGACGGGTCATTGGGCTTTAGCCCCAATCCTATTAGGATTGGGGGTCGTGACTTGGGTAGCTGGGTTTGATGTCGTTTATGCTTGTCAAGATGTGGAATTTGACCGCAAGGAGGGTCTGCATTCGATCCCGGCAATTTTTGGCTTGCGAAGAGGCTTGGAAATTTCGTCGTTCCTACATATGCTCGCACCACTCTTCTTTATCGCGGTTGGAGTGGTTATGTCCATGCATTGGCTGTACTATGTGGGTGTTGCGATCGCGATTATATTACTCTTTCGCCAGCACCGCCTTGTTTCTGCAGACGATTTCTCAAAGATTGGAGTTGCTTTTTTCGATCTAAATGGCTACTTAAGTATCTTGCTTTTTGTATTCTCAATCTTGGATTTAACGTTATTGCGCTAAAAAGGAGAGTATGCTATGCCCTCACTATTTATTGAAAGTGAACTCAATGATCTGATTGAAAAAATTGAAAAGGGCGAGCGATTGGACTTTGATGCTGGGATTCGTATGATGGAAAGTCAAGACATCTTGGCTCTGGGGTATATGGCTAATCTTATGCGTGAACGAAAAAACGGTAATCGCACCTATTTTATTGTCAATCGGCCTATTAACTATGCAGATGTTTGTGGTGATCTCGATAATAGCACAAATGCTACGATGCTTTATGGTTCTTTAGAGTCTTCAGAGGAACGAATTAACCATTTGTTGCAACTACGGGCGCTACAAGATCGGACTGGAGGGTTTCTAACATTCATCCCACTTCCTTTGTACCCTAAAAATACCAAAATAGAAGGAACCATGGGAGTGGGAAATACCACGGGTTTTGAAGATTTGAAAGTGCTTTCGATTTCACGAATCCTTTTAGATAATTTCGATCATATCAAAGCGTTTTGGATGATACTTGGTCCTAGATTGGCACAAGTTTCGTTGGCTTTTGGAGTGGATGATTTAGACGGAACAGTTGTGGAAGAACGCATAATTCATGTAACCGGGGCTGAAACAAGTCACGCTATGAGTAAACGAGCCATGGTCCACATGATTCAAAAAGCAGGTCGAGATGCGGTAGAACGGGATACTCTCTATCGTGTCCTCAAGACCCATTAGTACGTGTTGGGGGGAGAAGAATGTGCCAATAGAGACCATAAAAATCATTGAGAAACGTCTAGCGGGTGGGCGATTATCTGTCGCAGATGGGGTCAAACTATTACAAGATGCCGATCTTCTCTCATTGGGACAAGGAGCGGATCTCGTCCGAAAGCAAATGCATCCGAAAAGAATAGTGTCGTTTGTTATTGACCGGAATATTAATTATACTAATGTCTGTTCCTGTCAATGTAAGTTTTGTGCCTTCTATTGTAAACCAGGAGACCCCGAGGGGTATATTTTGTCACGCGACTTATTACATGCTAAAATTAAAGAGACTATTGCAGTTGGGGGGACTCAACTATTGATTCAAGGGGGATTACATCCCGATTTGGATCTTGAGTACTTTGAGAATCTCCTGAGAGATATTAAAGCTCATTTCCCCATTCACATTCATTCGTTTAGCCCTCCTGAAATATGGGATCTTGCGAACAAGTCCCAGTTGGCACTCGAGGAAGTCATTCGCCGTCTACGAGAGGCTGGTTTAGATTCGATCCCCGGGGGAGGGGCGGAAATTCTTGATGATCGCGTGCGTCATCTGATCAGCCCTAACAAAATTGGTTGGCAGCAATGGATGGATGTGATGATCACAGCACACAAACAAGGTATGAAAACCACTGCGACCATGATGTTTGGACATGTAGAGACGTTTGAAGAGCGAGTTCTGCACATGGTTCGTGTGCGAGATGTTCAGGATCAAACGGGTGGGTTTACGGCCTTTATTCCTTGGAGTTTTGCCCCTACGAACACTGAACTTGGTGGAGAAGGAAGTACGGGTGTTGAGTATTTGAGGACACTTGCAGTAGCACGCCTGATGATCGATAATGTCCCAAATATTCAAGCGTCTTGGGTCACTCAAGGCGCGAAGATGGCACAGGTTGCTTTACGTTTTGGAGCGAATGATTTTGGCAGTACCATGTTAGAGGAAAATGTGGTGCGAGCTGCTGGTGTACAAACACGTGTCCCATTACAGGAAATTATTCGTTGTATTGAAGATGCAGGTTATCAGGCTGTTCAACGCAATACGCACTACGAATGGCTAAAGGTGTACGGGAAGGAAGTGTAGAGCGATGCGCAGGCGCAAGCGACCGCTCGATGAGGGCAATTTGCCGCTAATGGAACATATCATAGCCCTGCGTAAAGTTCTGGTTATCGCGGCATATGCTATTGCACTGGGTACAATCATTGGATGGTTTATCAGTGATCTAACGTTTGCATACTTGGCTACTCCAGTTACTCGCTTGCAAAAAATCATGTTCATTACAACAACTCCAATGGAGCCTATGCTAGTCAAATTTAAAGTTTCTGTGTTCATTGGTGTTGCCCTTTCGCTTCCGGTAATTATGTGGCAAATTTGGAGTTTCGTGTTACCAGCATTAAAGCAAAATGAACGGAAATACTTATATATGATTGTGCCAAGCTCGGTACTTCTCTTTCTAGGTGGGGCCGCTCTGTGTTTCTATGTGGTATTACCTATTGGGATCAAGTTTTTGCTTTTAACTGGTGGTGGGGGAGTTCAATCGACGCCATTTGTGACCAAAACATCTTACCTTGGTTTTCTGTTGACGTTTCTTTTAACGTTTGGGTTGGTGTTTCAACTTCCAATTGTCTTATTGATTTTGATTCGGATAGGATTGTTATCTCCTCAGACTTTAGCAAAGAAACGACGCTGGGCGATCTTGACAATTGTCATCATGGCTGCTGTGGTTTCCCCAACACCAGATCTGTTTACGCAGCTTCTCATGGCTGGGCCGATGTATCTCCTCTATGAAATGAGTATCTGGCTAGGGTATCTCGTCTCACGCAGAAGAGAAAAAGAACTAGCTGCGAAATAAGGGGGCAAAGACGTGGGCTTTACTGAGATTCTAATGATATTGGCTCTTGCTCTGATTTTATTTGGGCCGGAGGATCTGCCGGATATCGCTCGGACAATAGGTAAGGTAGTTTTTGAAATTCGTAAAGCGACCCATGAATTAACCAAAGAATTTCAAAGCTCAATAAATCTTCCTACTGATGTTCTGAACAAAGCATTTGAACAAACCACTTCATCACGAGTAGCCAAGCCACACTCGCCGCAAACTGTGGCGATAAATAGTAAGGCTGACGAAGAACTTTTAACGTATGAAGACGAAATCCCAGATGATCCACTAGCGGAACTACCATCAGATATGGTATCTTATGAAGAAAAGGGTGCGAGCAGGTGAACCGGTTTTGAAACAACTCTGGCTCTTCAATCAGATAAATTCAGATCTACAACGGGTTGAAAAAGAACTGACAAAATTCGTAGAGACGGATTACCCGATTCTCAATGAATCGGCCGTCCATTTATTGGCTGCTGGAGGCAAACGGCTGCGCCCAGCTTTTACACTCTTAGCCGGTAAATTCTACGGCTATAACTTAGAAAAGCTAATGCCTGTGGCAATGGCTTTAGAGCTCATACATATGTCTTCACTTGTCCATGATGATGTTGTGGACGCGTCGATGACTCGAAGAGGACGGCCAACGGTTAAAGCTAATTGGGGAAATATAGTTTCTATTGAAACGGGTGACTACCTGTTTGCGAAATCATTTGTTCTAATATCAAAGATTGACCATCCGGAAGTTGCACGAATCTTAGCAGAAATCAGCGTTGAAATGTGCCAAGGCGAGATTCAACAGATCAAATCTTCTTTTGATGTAGAACAAAACTTAAAACAGTACTATTATCGTATTAAACGAAAAACTGCGTTGCTAATCTCTGCCTGTTGTAAGTTAGGATCCTTAGTTTCAGGCGCTCCTCGGCGACAAGTATGGGCATTGGGTGCTTATGGACATTCACTGGGTATGGCCTTTCAGATTGTCGATGATGTATTGGATATTACGGCCAAGCCCTCTGAGTTTGGGAAACCCATCGGGGGAGATTTGCGCCAGGGAATTATGACATTACCTATGATCCTTGCTCTCCAATCGTCACCAGAGCCTTATCGCTTGCGGGCCTTACTTGGGAAATTGGACAAAACAGATGAGGATGTAGCGATAACCATTGGGCTTATCAAGTCCACCGGAGCCATCGATAAGTCGATGCAGCTTGTCGATTTATATGTTCTAAAGGCTAAAAAGCATCTCCAAGATCTTCCTAAGGTCCCAACACGAAAGGCCTTGGAAGAGCTGGCTGAGTTTATTCGAGTTCGGAAGTTTTAGAAAGAAAAAAACCAATCTGTAAAAGAAATCTGTAATTTATAAATTACGGGTTTCTTTTTTTGTTCAGTAAAATAACACTACGTTCAAATAACTAACGTCGAGTTAATATAGTGACGTTTACTATCTGCGGAATTGAAAATGTCTTCCAGTAGTGATGTCTAGGCAAACTGACTGCTCCCATATATCAATTTAGTGCCATAATTTGGACTGATACATGCTATATTCAAAACAAATAACGTATGCTAATATGATGTTAAGAAATTTAGTACATTATAAGAAATTTTAGCGAACAATGTCGCAGCTTGTCTATTCCGTCCGCGAGTCTCCGTGCTTGTGAAAATTTACAGAATGTTATTTAAAGGTTCGAGACGGAAAAAATGAATTTTTGCACGAACGGGGGACAACCTAAAATGATTTTCAAGAAAATAGGGAGCTGGGTCAGACGACTTTTGGCTACCATTGGGCGCTTTTTCTCCAACGGGAAGAAGAGATTGTTTAGCATGAACCGCAAAAAGCTGTTGTTGATCGCTTTGGGAGGTGTCGTGGCGATTTCTTTACTGACCGGAGTGGCCCTAAAAGCTACCTCAACTCCCCAATTCTGTAGTAGTTGCCATGAAATGTCGCCGGAATTCGCTACTTGGGAAACAAGCTCTCATTCTAAGATAGCTTGTGTTACCTGTCACATCGAACCTGGAACTATGAGTTTTGTCGAGCATAAAATAAGTTCACTTAACCAATTATATCTTCACCTTACCGGAAAGGTCCCCAATACAATTGTTATGCCCGATCCGATAAAAAATGAAGTGTGCGAACAATGCCACAGTACGGCACGCAAAGTAACGGCCTCGGGGGATATCAACATCCCTCATGATAAACACCTCCAGCAAGGAATTGCCTGCGTAGCATGTCATGCAGGAGTAGTACATGGTTTTGTTGCCGAACGGGGCTTAACCCAGAAAAAAGATTTTCAGACTTGGACTGAATCCAAGGCGGAAAAAATGATGACCTTTGATGATACAAAACTGGCGATGGAAGTATGTCTGAACTGTCATGAACAAGTGAACCAAGGGAAAAAGCCCTGGTTGGAGAATTCAGGTCAGGGGCAGACAGAAAAGCAGAGAGTGGAAGAACAGGGGCAATTAAAAGAAAAAGCTGCGAATGCAACAGGAAAGCTTCTTGAGCCCGCTAAGCCTGCTACGACAGCAAACGCTAGCGGACTACATCCCCCTATGAATTGTAGTGCTTGTCACACAGCGATCAAGACCCCTACTTCTCACCAGACGGATGGCTGGAAAACAACGCACGGAATTACAGCTAGACAGGATGTCACTTATTGCGCATCATGCCATTCTCGAGAAAAAGAGCGTGTTTTGGTGACAAAGAATACCGACGTTAAAGATTACGCCCGTAGTAACACATTTTGTGCGGATTGCCATGCTAAGCGTCCCGACGGGCACTTAGCTGGGAAAGAAGAGTGGCTACCGGCTCACCCATTGGTCATTCAAGATAAAGGTCCTACTAGTTGTCTAACTTGCCATGATATAGAGAAGCCAACGCCGAAGCCTCAATCTCCCACACAGATTCCATTACCAGGGCAAGCTCTTCCTAGTCCCAATCCAGTCAACTGCAACCAGTGCCACTGGTTCAAAAACAATAAGGTATCTTAAAACTGGAAATAAACACAAACGGTGTATAACCCCGTTGAGGTAACAGCAATGCGCAGTGTAAGAAATTCAATCTTCTAAGTGAAAGGAATCAAATGCATTCTCGTTCGCAAAGAAGTCTTCTTACACTGCAATACTTTTCTCTCGTACTATTGCTTAACGATATGTCCTTCCGTATGGTCGGACTGTCGACTCCCAGAGACATTATCCATACGGTTAAACAAAGATGTTATCGTGTTATAGACTACGTTTTAGATACCATATTATGTGAGGTTCACTACAGAATCACTTCATATGGTGGGACGTCTCATGTTCATCACAGTGATCAATGGGATATGAAAGTGCCATGAAGCTTTGCCATGTGGCCTTCAATAAGGGTAATACCCTAAGAGAATGGGTAGGAGGGCTGCTATATGAGCATCAAATCTTTCAAAATAAATAAGAAATTCTTACTAACCATTCTGTTGATATTAGTGGGTGTGGTAGCCCTTTTCTGGGGGACATTTCAGAAAACATCCCAAACTTCCTATTGTTCTTCGTGTCATATGATGAAGCCTGAGTTTTATACCTTAAAGGCTTCGTCACATAGTCAACTGGAATGTGTCGCCTGCCATGTCGAGCCAGGAATCCTGACAAAAGTCAAATATAAACTCGTTACAGTGGAGGAGTTGTTTGCTTCCCTAACCGGTAATTATGGGATCGCGATTACATCGACTACGCCGATTCCAGATGCAACCTGTACTCAATGCCACGACATGAATACACGGAAGGTTACGCCTTCCGGAGATCTTATCATCCCGCATAGCAAACATACCCAAGCGGGCGTCAGTTGTACAGAGTGCCACACTGGAATTGCTCACGGTAATATCGCAGAAAAACGAGCGACCTTTATAACTGATTACGGAAAATGGGATGAATCTACAGGGAAAAGTTTCATGTCAGATTTAAATAGCATCAGACCAAACATGGATGTCTGCCTTAATTGCCACAAAGTAAGAAAAGAGCCTTTGAATTGTAGCGCTTGCCATACAACCTCTATGAAACCTAGTAATCACAACGACGACGCCTTTAAAAACGGGGGACATGGAGAATTGGCAAAAAAGGATATCTTGAACTGTGATTCTTGTCACTCTTATATGAGTAAGGACCCAGTAGAAGTTTCCACAGGGAACGGTGGAGCATTCCAAAAGTTTCTTGCAAAGGATAGCGGAAAAACAGCGACGATATCGGCAAGCGACTATGCGAAAGCCAACACGTTTTGCAAGGATTGTCACTCCAAAAAACCTCCAAGCCATACCGAAAATTGGCAAGAAACTCACGGGGCCATAGCTGACCAAAACAAAGACAAGTGTTTTACCTGTCATGACAATACTCCACGGGGAAATTCACCCGTGACAACAATTACTTGTGCTTCCTGCCACCCGTCAATACACGCTGATGTTCCCTGGCAACAGAGACATCCTATTCAATTACCTGATAAACCACAAGTATCTGAGTTTTGTTATACCTGCCACAGTCAAAATACGTGCGGTAAGTGCCATTCAACAGGGGGAAAATAGAAGCGTTTAATTTAGGAGGAAATCAAAATGATAGATAACAACTTGGTAGTCAATGCAGCGGTTGGGAAGGTAAAGGTACCACAACCACAATCCCCAAAATCTAAAAAAGATAGTTTCACACCTTTGACAAGTGCAGTCTTGATCCTTTTAACCCTAGTGATTAGTGTGGGAGGATGGTATGGAGTCGGAAAATACTTCTTCTGGAGCGACCTCGACATGAAGCGCGTTAATCAACAGTTGGAATTCTATAAACAAAAAGTACAGACCGATCCCAATAACACCCAAGCAAGAGTTGATCTTGGACACACCTACTTCTTAAAAGGAAATGACGGACAAGCAATTCAAGAGTTTAATCAAGCGTTGATTATTGATCCAAAAGATTTTGACGCCTATTACAACCTTAGCTTGGTCCTTATTAAAGAAAAAAGATTTAATGAAGCATTAGAAAAGTTGAATAAAGCAGGTGAACTTTCTCCCAGGGATTACAAGGTGCCCTTTCAGAAGGGTATTGTCTATAGAAATCTAAAAATGTACAAAGAAGCGACAGATTCGTTAAATATGGCCAATACACTAATGCCGACAAATACCGATATTATTTTTGAAATTGGTATGGTAGCGGAAGCGCAAGGGCAAAAAGATAACGCTATCCAGATCTATAAACAAGTTCTTTCGTACGATCCACTTTACAAACCTGCCATTGCAGCATTGGAACGTCTAAAGTAAAAGGGGTGGAGTGAAATAATGAAAAAATATAAAGTGTACCTTAGCATGTTGGCAACGTTTATCGCGGTAACCTGTGTGTTCAGCTACTTTTTCTTATACAAAGACACCAATTTATCTGCTCAGGTACAGAGGGTGGTAAATAGTAAGGCCCAACCAGCCTTTAATCAGATGATATATGGTGGTTTTGGACCTGATGCATTAAACAAACCTATGGATGTGGCTGTTATAAATCAGTTTGTGTATGTAACAGATACAAATAATAAACGTGTGCAAGTTTTTGACCTTGGAGGAACACCCTTCTTCAAATTTGGAAAAGAAGGAGAAGGAAAAGGAGAATTCAAGTTCCCCTATGGGATTGCTGGGGATAAACAAGGTCAAGTATATGTTTCGGATCTCTACAATGGTTGTATTTCCGTATTTGATAGTAAAGGAAAATTTATTAAGTATTTTGCAGAGAAAGATCCCAAAGAAACGATCATCGAAGCTCCCGGTGGACTGAGAATTGTTGGTGACAAACTTTATGTCACAGATATCAAGAAAAGCAAAGTTCTAGTCTTCGACCTGGAAGGAAAGCTGCTCAAGGAAATCGGGAGCTTAGGACAGAAGCCAGGGCAGTTCCAAGCACCAAACGCACTCACACTTGATAAAGACGGTAACCTGTATGTAGTCGATACAGGAAATCAAAGAGTGGAAGTTTTCGACAAGGATTATAAATATGTTCGTTCGATTAACGGATCTTTAAATGGCGCTGGCGATTCTATATTCGTGAACCCACGAGGGATTGGGATTGACTCTCGCGGTATCCTCTACGTTGTAAGTAATCTTACTCATTTCGTTTATGGGTTTGACCTTAGTGACAAGGATAAGAAACTTTTCACTTTTGGTGGCAATGGGGAATCCAATACACAGTTTTCTCTGCCAAACGGGCTCTTTGTAGACCAAAACGATAACGTCTACATTACAGACTCGTCGAATCAAAGGGTAGCAGTGTATAAGTAATAAGGATTCATCAAGGGGTTTTGTTGAGGGGGGGGATCCTATAGGCAAGGCTAAAAAGGCATATAGGAAGAAAAAGATGTTCTACGCAAAACAAGGAGGGTAACAGATGAAGAAAAGGTTTTTGTTCTTAGTGCTTGGTCTGACAATGGTATTATCTTTGTCAATGGCTAGCGTTGCTTTCGCAGCCAATACTAGTGGTGATGGCACTAACACCGCTGGAGGAACGTACCCTATAACTTATCCTAATGGTGATCAGGTACCGGGAAATGATCTCACAACCACTATTTCTACGACTGACGCAGCCCACGACAATGGTCTTGTCAATGCCAACCAAACTGGGGTAGGTGTAGGTACTAATAATGGTACTACAGCAACTTCAACAGTCAAGGTTAAACCCAGTGAGAGAGTACACGGAGAATACCAAAACAACACCGACTCCTGTGCAAGCTGTCACCAAACACATACCGCGGCAGCTGCTAACTTACTCTTCAAAGACGGCGTGTATGATACCTGTATAGCTTGTCATGATGGTACACTTGGTGTCTTGAACGTTTTTCAAGGTTCTACAGCGGGTACCTTTGGTGGTAACGCAGCTGGAAACGCTTCAATGCATTTATCGACCGGTGCCATGGAAACCAAAGCAGCTCCTGGCGGTAACCATTCGGATACAAGCGCTAATGCCCCGGGTGGAACAGGCTGGAACTCAGAATTTAACTGTGCTAGCTGCCATTCTCCACACGGTTCGTACAGTGACCGTTTGCTTAATTACAACCCGAACAGCATTGGTAGCACAGATATGTACTTCAGAGCAGCTGACGGAAGTTATACAGATAAAGATGGTAAAGCTTCGGCTACTCCTGTAAGTACAGGTAGTCTGAAAGTAGGTGGGGCAACTGTATTAGATACACTGCCAACTCCTGTCGATGCCTCGGCTCCAAACTATGTTGTTTACAGAACAACTTCTGATAGCGCTACCTTAGATACTAAAGTGACTCAAGAAGCCGCTGGTACACCAGTTATCGTTCTGATGAAGAAATCCGGTACTACGTATAAACGTGACCTGACTCCTTGGATTAACGATTCCGCTTCCAGCTCGAGAGCTAATTTTACTAACTTCTTTAGTGCCTACACGTATAATGGAACCAAAACTAAGCTTGCATTCTCCGCAGATCCTGCAGCTGCAACCAATCAAATAGTTCTTAAGATTGGCTATGCTTATGCCAAAAATGGTGCTTTAAATGGTCTCGCATCTGCCGTCGCAGCGGACATCTCTCGTGCCGTTGTCGTCAAATTCGACTTCATGGCAACCGATGAAGGGACCTTCAATGGTCTGCCAATCAAACAAGTTGACATTAGCAGCTACGCCAAGAGTGGATATGGCGTACAAATAGCTCAATACTGTGCCGCCTGCCATACGGATTACCTCGCTCAATCCGGAACCGCAACTGGTGTATGGTCTACTGCATTCCGTCATACCACGACTAGCGACACCTATACTTGCTTGAAATGTCACTTTGCCCATGGTACGGACGTCAGTGTAATGCTCGATTCCAAAGATCAATCTATTAAAACATTGACTGCTCCAGGCGGACAATTTGATGGCAATGTGGCAGCCGCTACAGCTTACCTGCTCGATGTTAACCCGTCTTCAGCACTCAAACGATACACTAACATGTCAATTTGTTGGAAGTGCCATACCAGCTCACACTCTGGAGACTTTATCAACAACACTTATGTAAGTGGTGTCAATTCAAGTGTTAAATCTTCGACTGAATACAGCACTCAGGGCACAAATGTTCCTAGTGGCTGGGTAGACCCAACTCAAAGTACTCTTCCTTACGGTAAATAATAATTACAAAGAAGTCTGAATCAACAATACCACATTAATGATCATAGAGGTCGTATCCCCTAAGACTTCGAAAAAGTTTCAGAAAGGCCGATCGCCTTCGGGTGGTCGGCTCTTTCAACGTTTTGTCTGAAATTATACGAGGAAGTTTTTCTAGTGTTTCCAAAGGGTTTTAGAAAGAGCACAGTTCATATTGACGAGAATCAAACTTGGTGATATTTGTACTAAATTATGCAAATGCTATAGGTGTAATGAACTGAAGTTGAATATTTTACATTTTTTATAATGTATTTAAATAGTTTTAGGCTAAGGAAGAAGGTTGAAGAAAATTATTACTAAGAAAAATCGCTTATTCGCTGTTATTCTCTTAGTATTGTTGTCCGTTGCAGGAATCAGCGGATATTGGTGGATGAAAGTTCATACTGGCCCCTCGGTCGCTCCCTTAACTGCGGAAAAGGTGAGAGCAGGTCTGCCTCATTATATTTTTACGATCGATGGAAGACTTAATGCTTCTGATCCCATCAATACTGTTAAAGCGCTAGAGGGACCGTTAGCAGTAGCAGTTTCTTCTGATCGAGTTTTTGTGGCTGATACAGGTCGTTCTCAGATACAGGTGTATAGCCGTGAAGGTAAATGGATCTCTTCTTGGGGGAAAGGAAAGTTAAATTATCCTTTTGCTCTGGCATTCGGTAATAATAAACTTTATATTGCTGATCCAAACCTCATGGAACTATTTACCTACGATATAAAGGGCAATGAGCAGACAGCGCTTTTAAATAAACAGAGGTTAAAATTAACGAGTGGTAAACAAGGAGAAATTATTCGCCCAACAGCGGTTCAAGTTGGGGCGGATAACCTTATATATGTAGCTGATGTAGGCAATCAAGTAGTCTTAGTTATGGATACTAGTGGCAAAATTATTCGCTACTTTGGTGGTGCCGGTATAACAGATGGAAAGTTTCAATATCCTAATGCCTTATACGTTGCGAAAAACGGCAAGGTCTACGTGTCAGACACCAATAATGGCCGGATTCAGGTTTTCGATCAGCAGGGACAGTTTCTGCTCAAGATTACTGGTACTCAAGGAAAAAGCGGCGCATTAGCTCTACCGAGAGGTTTGGCAGTGACAGACTCTGGAATTATTTTTGTAGTTGATGTTTTTACACATAGTTTGCGGGCTTATAATGAGAAGGGTAATGAGTTATGGTCTTTCGGTGGTAACGGTAATGGTAATGAAAAGTTCAACTTCCCTAATGGGCTTTGTATCGATTCAGAGGGAAGAATTTATGTGACTGACCGTGAGAATAACAGGGTGCAGGTTTTAGGCTACTAAACGTTGGCAATACCACACCGCTAGTAAAATGATTTGGAAGAACGGGTTTTGAGCTGTAATATACCATAACCATTCTCTGACGAACCTGTTCAATGTGTATTTATAAAGAAGAAGGTGTTGTTAATATGAGTATCTTCTCAAAACGTTGTTTGTTGCTCATGTTTTTTGGCGGTATTATATGCCTATCTATCTTTTGGTCGGATCAACTTGTTAAAGCAGCAGATGGTACAGAGGGCATTAACGATGTCTCAGTCGAAATTGGGGCGCTTCAGAGCGACACAAGTCAAATCACACTTAGCTGGCGATTAGTGCCACCTGCTAACGGTGGAACAATCAGCTATGATATAGAGAAGAGTACTGACGGTGGGTTAACATTTGTGCCCATAGCAAATATTTCTGTTACAACCTGGACAGATAATAATGGAGGCAACGGAGTGCCGAATTACACTAATGTCATTTACCGCCTCAGGAGTGAAGAGACAGTTGGTGGAACTTCTACCCCTAGCCCCTATGGTTGGCCTGTTAAAGTCTTTCCTCCTAACATAAATATCCATGACAACTACATGAGCAATACTAATCTCTGCAGTAATTGTCACTCTACTCATAACGGAAAAGCAGACCAACTCCTGACCCTGAATAATGTTACGACGACATCAGCATTATGTCTTACTTGCCATGAGGGGGCAACTAATTCAAAATACGATGTAAACAATGGCTATACTAAGACTGAAAATGGTATTGTGCGTTCATTAGGAGGGGCATTTGCTCATAACGGTAACGGAGACGCAGGGGAGCCTTGGGGAGGAGTTTCAACTACGTCTGCCCATAAAGTCGATGAGACTACGGCTGAACCAGCTCCTGGATACGGTGGGACGAATGCTAGCCAACCTATGACTTTGGGGTGTACATCTTGTCACAGTGCGCATGGGACTGGTAACTACCGCATGTTGAAAAACACCATTGCTGTGCCAACTGCGCCGGATACCTCGACCTCTTACGATGTCAGCGTGGTTGCGGGTGCGGTGACGAAAAATCCAAGTTCGGGTGAAAACCCTGTGTATTTTTCCGGCGCAGAAACACTTTGTCAGAGTTGTCATGGCGACTATACAACGGGTAAGAGTGGCCACCCTGTCAATGCTACTCTTGGAGCATTGACAACCTCACTGCCTTTAGAAGGAACAACGACTGACAGGGATAACAATACCCTTAAGATGACGTGTCTTACTTGCCACTATTCGCATGGCTCAACATCAGACAATATTACGGTTAGTTCCGGCAATGATTTGTGTTGGAAGTGTCATGTCCCCGCACAATATGGAATGCCGAGTGATCCTGATACCACAACTTCTGGTTTCTCTAATACTTCGCAACAAAACCTGCATAACTTTTCAGGCACTTCTGGAGGGCATTTAGGAACCTGCTCTTCATGTCATATAACCCATGGAGATAACGTGAAGGGGTTGTTAGTTGGTGCCAGCAATCCGATCACAGCTATTGATAATAAAGCAGGAACAGGTCAGTGGGAATATTCTTCATGTACAACATCCTGTCATCAGGCTGTATCCGAGCCTGCACCTGATTCGGGTGCATAAAATAACTCTTACTCACTAAGTAAGAGTTATTACAACAAGGGTTGGTTACTTTCTGATATCCTCACTAGTGAGATGAATCTGTTCATTTTTTATTGACAACATCATTATTCGTGGTTAAAATAAAAATGAACAGATTCATTAAATGATCGGATTCATTTTTTATAGGAAAAAAATAAAGGTCTGTTCTGAAAAGCCTCTTATATTTACTGTTTAGTGACAATAATAAGTGCATACCTAAAAAATTCCGATAAATTAGGTATGCACCTATTTATTTCTCAACGAATTTTGACTAAGAACCTGTTCCTGATCAATGTGAATATATTCATAAATGGCTGACTCTCTGGGGGGGCAAAAATGCAGCAAGAAATAGGTAAGCGTGAAAGAAAAAGGCTTCGGACAAAAAAGACAATATCAGAAATAGCGGTAAAGTTATTTTTCAACAAAGGACTTAATGAAACTACAGTTGCGGAAATTATGGAGGAAGCAGATCTTGGAACAGGCACTTTTTATAATTACTTCGAATCTAAGGAAGCTATTCTAAAATACTGCCTTGCTGAAAGAATTGTCAGTGCTCAACAAACTCCTGAAGATATACAGACATCACCCATAAATGCAACCCAGAAATTGTTTCAAATGTTACAAGCCGTAGGAAAAACTTATGAAGAAAACCAGCCACTAATAAGTTTATACATGAAATTTTATCATAATCACGATAAAGTCGATAGGAAGGCACCCCATGGAGCCAGGTTTAAGGAGATTCTAACTAGTATCATTCGAGAAGGACAAGACACAAATGAGTTCCGAAAAGATATTCCGCCCGAAATAATCAATGAGATGTTTTCTGGTATTTTAAACTCCACAATGTGTAGCAACCTTGAACTTCGCTTTATGGATAATATCAATTATAAACTTTCTTTGCTATTAGAAGGTGTTGTTAAGAAGAAAGAGGGCGAGGTGTGATAATCTCTTATTTTTCAGTTCTGAGTTCAACCCTACCAGATCGGAATTCAATGTCCGAATAGGTTTAAATATAGTTAAGACTTGTCGATCTTCCGGCGTCGCATATTACGATATATTTGTGTAAATAATACTTGAATTAGGTCATAGACTGGGAGGGTAAAATTGATGGAGGAAAATGAAAATTCGAAGGATTGGGTTGATCGAATTTGGAGGGCCTTTAGTTCCATGAAGATGGGACTAGCTCTTTTAGGGATCATTGCTCTTGTGTCCGGGATTGGAACACTAATTCCTCAGTCAGAGCAGGACCCTGAGAAGGCTAAAGCAGTCGGACAATTATGGCAAACGTTGGGATTGACACATCTTTTTAGTACCGTTTGGTTTCGTTTGTTGCTGGGTCTATTGTGTATTAATCTCATCGTGTGTAGCCTGCAGAGGTTTAGAGGTATTTATCGACAGACGTTTAAGCTGAGTCCACCGTCAAATTTGGCAAGAGTACCACAGAAAAATCGAAGGGTAGTCAAAGGAGAGGGTACAGTACTTCGGGAATCCGTACAGGAGTTCTTGAAACAAAAAGGATACCGATTTATGTTTAGTGACCAATCTGATCAATGGAGTTTTACTGCCATCAAACGTCGATTCGGAAACTGGGGATCATTTATCACCCATCTTTCATTTGTAGTTTTAGTGCTTGGGGCCTTGTTAGGATCTGTCCTAGGCTTTAAAGGATACTTTATGGAAGGAGCCGGAAAGACTTTTCCAATACAAGGAATCGAGCTCTCCAAAGGGAACGTGTCCGAAACGTTTAGTGTTCGCATAAATTCTGCAGAGGATCGACTTTTGCCCAACGGCGAACGGGATAATTGGTATACAGATATGAGTATTTTAGAAAATGGACAAGAAGTGGCAAGGAAGACCTTGTCGGTGAACCATCCGTTTAATTATAAGGGAATTACCTTCTATCAAGCGAATTTCGCCAATGGTGCCCATTTCACGGCAGACATGAACGGTCAAAAGACCCCAGTTGTTTTGCGTGAGCAGGGACAAAATTACTTTCAAGCCCCAGGAACGGAACTTTATCTCATAGCAACGACTATTATGAAAACAAGTTCTTCACAGAAGGCGGGTGTTCTGTACCAGGTATACAAAGGCACTGGGGCAGAGCCAGTCCAATCCGGTCAGCTCACGTCTGGACAAACAATTGATGTACAAGGAACCTATCGATTAACGTTTGACGGCACTGCTGGATTTACTGGGTTACAAGTCAAAAAGGATCCAGGGGTCGTTATTATCTGGTTGGGGTGTGCGTTATTGGTAGGTGGGTTGTTACTTGCCTTTTATTGGCAGCCTGTGGTTATCTCTGGAATTCTAATACCCGAAAACGGAACCCAAGGAACCCTTACAGTGGGAGCGTTATCAGGGAAGGCGACGAGTAGTTCTCACGATGCACTGGAACAATTTGTTAATTATGTCGCAAATTGACGGGAACAAGGAGGGTACTGTATGTTAGAAAGTCTTGAAACAGCCATGTTTTACATTGTAGTAATGGCCTGTACCTTATGTACGCTGTTGTATTGGATTTGGATTGGCTCAAAAAAAGAAATCGTTGGGCGTTTTGCGACATATCTTACCGTCGTCGCCTTGATTGCTAATATCACTGCTATCATCTTAAGAATGATCACTTCGGGGCATGCGCCACTTTCTAATGGGTATGAATTTCTTCTGACGTTCGTAGGAGGGATTTTAGCTGTTTATCTGTTTGCCGAGTTCCGCTATAAGCTAAGGTCCCTCGGCGCTTTTGTCATGCCGATTCCATTCTTGCTGTTGATGTTTATTATAATGACAATGGGACCCGAGGAGCGAATTGCCCAGGCCATACCTCCGGCGCTTAAGAGCCAATGGCTCACATTTCATGTGCTAACGGCAATGTTTGCTTACGGCGCGTTTGCAGTATCCTTCGGACTAGGAATTATGTATTTGCTTAAATTAAGTAAAGGTGACAACGGGAATAAATCGAATCCACAGGGGATTGTGTCTCGTTTCCCCTCGCTGGAGGTATTGGATGAACTGTCCTACAAGGTTGTCGGATTTGCGTTTCCGCTCTTGACACTCTGTATTATAACGGGCGCAATATGGGCGGATTATGCCTGGGGTACGTACTGGTCATGGGATCCTAAGGAGACGTGGTCTTTAATCACTTGGATTATTTACGCTGGATTTTTGCATGCAAGGTTGATGTATGGTTGGAAAGGGAAAAGGGCGGCATGGATGGCGGTTTTCGGTTTTCTAGCAGTGCTATTTACCTTCTTCGGTGTCAATTACCTTCTACCCGGGCTACATTCTTATGCCCAATGATTAAAATTGCATAAATAGCATGAGCTAATTATTGGATAATTAGAAGATATTTCATTTATTACAAGGAAAATGTTAAACTAAGACGAATAAAAAGAGAATAAAAGTTGGAGAAGGAGACTATAGTTCATGTCGCAGTATTATCCAATATTTATGGACTTAAAAGCTCAGCCGATTTTGGTCGTCGGAGGAGGGATCGTGGCTTTACGCAAAGTGCAGACCCTCTTGCATCATGAAGCTATTGTTAATATTGTCTCTCCTCGGCTTATTCCAGAGCTTAAGGAGCTGATCGACGACAAAGCATGTTTTTGGTTAGAGAAGGAATATTCCGCAGAAGATATTCAAGAGGCTGTTCTTGTTTTTTCATGCACTGAAAAAGAGGACGTTAATGCTCATGTGTCTTTTGATGCTATAGCACATCATCGACCAGTGAATGTCGTAGATGACCCTGAAAAATGTAGTTTTATTGTTCCATCGATGATGGAACGAGGGGATTTGAAAATTGCAGTATCTACGGGAGGAAGCAGTCCCATTGTAGCGCGGCAAGTCCGAGTTGAATTAGAAAATTTGTACGGCCACGAAATGGCAGAATATCTCTGCTTGCTTAAAACTTGGCGGAACCTTGCTAAGAGTAAGTTATCGCTCGAAAAGCGGGGTATTTTTTGGAATCGTGCTACGGATGGTGAAGTGAAGGAACTCATAAAAGCCGACCGTTTAGCCGAGGCGGAAGGAGTGGTAGAGCGGTGTTTCCTGTCGCTATTGGATTAAATCACCGGAGCGCGCCAGTTGAAATTCGAGAAAAGATGAGCTTTCATCCCTCCCAAATGAAGGAAGTTTTAAGAGAACTTAAAAGTTATCCAGGACTTGAGGGGGTTGTAATTCTCAGTACCTGTAATCGTACAGAGGTCTATGCTGCCACAACAAATGTAGAAGTAGGAATTATTTCGATTAAAAAATTCTTGGCCGACCACCATGGCATTGAAGAAAAACTTCTTGATCAGTATCTATATGTACACACCTTGTATGATGCAGTGCGTCATCTATTTCGTGTAACTTCCGGTTTGGATTCGATGGTTCGTGGTGAGACACAGATCCTCGGACAGGTCGCCAATGCTTATGAACAAGCGAGTCATGCGGAAGTCACTAATAAAGCGATCAATGTATTTTTTCAGACTGCTTTGGCGGTTGGTAAACGGATTCGTACGGAAACGTTGATTGACCAACACCCTGTTTCAATCAGTTATACTGCAGTCGAGCTCGCCAAACAACAATTTGGAGAACTAAACGGCAAAGGGATTTTAATTATGGGAGCAGGGGAGATGAGTACTCTAACTGCTAAGAATTTGGTTGCTGCAGGAGCTTCAACCGTCTTGGTTTCGAATCGCTCATATGAAAAAGCCATTATCTTGGCTAATGAATTTTCTGGGCGCGCCGTGCGCTTTGATGATATGGATCAGTACCTCGAAGAAGTGGATATCGTGATTTCCGCAACAGCTTCAACCCATTTTGTCCTCTTGCCGGAACGAATGCAGGAGGTCATGAGCAAGCGGCAGGGGCGACCTATGCTGTTGATTGATATAGCAGTGCCACGCGATATCCACCCTGAAGTAGGGGATATTCCACTCATAACGTTATTTGATATTGATGATTTACGTGGAGTTATTGATCGCCATCATCAGGAACGAGAAATTGCAGCTCTAAGTGCAGAGAAGATTGTTGATGAGGAAATGCATCTTTTTCTTAAATGGCATAATTCATTGTTTGTTGTTCCAACAATTGTTGCCCTACAGCAAAAAGGGCAACAAATTAAAGAATTGCAGCTAAATCGTGCGCTTGAGCGTTTAGGTGGATTAACGCCGAAACAGGAAAAGCACGTACGTTCCATGGCGAACTCCATTGTTAACCATCTCCTTCATATACCAATTACGAACCTTAAAGAGTATGCCACGACAAGTCAAGGCCATCTTTATACAGAAATTTTACAAAACCTTTTTGATTTGGATGTTGAAGAAGAAACCAAACGTCAGGTCTCAGTAGTGAATCAGCATCCAGGACAAGTGCGTCATGGGAGGGCAGAATGAAAAACATTCGTATTGGGACTCGGGATAGTCAATTGGCCATGTGGCAAGCCGAGTGGGTTAAAAATCAACTAACGATCGTTTATCCTCATCTTCAATTTGAACTTGTTCCCATGAAGACCAAAGGGGATAAGATTTTGGATGTTCCACTTGCTAAAATCGGTGACAAAGGATTATTCACCAAAGAGTTGGAAAATGGTTTGCTGAATCATGAGCTTGATATGGCAATCCATAGTCTCAAAGACATGCCAACCTTGTTGCCAAAAGGGTTAATGATTTGTACCTTTTGCGAACGAGAAGAGCCGAGAGACGTTTTTTTGAGTAGGAATGGAACCCGTCTTGAAGAACTGCCCCCTGGGGCCGTTATTGGCACAAGTAGCCTACGGCGGAAAGCGCAACTCAAACACTATCGCCCAGACCTTGACTTTATGGATTTGCGTGGGAATCTTCAAACGCGGTGGAGGAAGTTACAAGAGTCTAATATGGATGGAATTGTTCTTGCTGCTGCTGGTGTGAAACGGTTAGGGTGGGAAGAGCGAATTACTCAGATACTACCGGAAGACATGATGCTTTCTGCAGTTGGACAAGGTTCTATTGCGATAGAAATTGACGAGAAGCGTTTGGACATTATGGAATTACTTTTGCCGCTTAATCATCGTGCCACTGAACAAGCAGTGCGAGCGGAACGTGCTCTAATGCGTAAACTCGAAGGGGGATGCCAAGTCCCCATAGGAGCTTTGGCGCGAGTGGTTGAAGAAGAACAGATTATTCTCCGAGGAATGGTGGCGAGCGTAGATGGGGTTCGCCTGATTCGTGCAGAAGCTCAGGGAACCGATCCGGAAGCAGTAGGTTTCGAAGTCGCCGACCGGCTGATTGACTTAGGCGCTACCTCAATATTAGCGGAAATACGATAAGCACCTGCACTACAACGCTCACCTCGTAATGTCGTGTGCCAATTAGGGAGTTTGAAGGGGCTGCGCCATGAGAGCAGTTCACGAAGTCGGATTTTGTGGAACTATTTGACAAGGAGAAAGTTATTTATAAATACTTTAAAATAGTATACAATCTATATTGTGAGATAATTGAATAGGAGTGTTCAGCTTTGAATAAAGGATATGTATTTTTAGTGGGTGCTGGTCCAGGAGACCCGAAGCTAATCACCATTAAAGGATCAGAATGTATTGCCAAGGCAGATGTCTTAGTTTATGATCGCTTAGCTTCGCGGCGTCTTTTAACGTTAGCCCGTCCGGATTGTGAGCTTATCTATGTGGGGAAATCTCCCGATCGCCATACACTAAAACAAGATGAAATTAACCAATTGCTCGTGGATAAAGGACTGGAAGGGAAAGTTGTGACCCGCCTTAAAGGGGGAGATCCTTTTGTTTTTGGCCGGGGAGGAGAGGAAGCAGAAGCTTTACTCGACGCAGGTATTCAGTTCGAAGTCGTACCGGGCATTACTTCTGCCATCGCTGTTCCAGCTTACGCAGGTATCCCAGTGACGCATCGGGACTTAACCTCTTCGTTTGCAGTCATTACAGGGCACGAAGATCCTACTAAAAATGAAACAACCATTCACTGGGACCACCTTGCTAAGTCCCACGGAACGCTCGTTTTCCTCATGGGTATGGAAAACCTACCTTTGATCGCACAAAAGTTGATAGAAAATGGTAAAAAGCCTAGCACTCCAGTGGGGATTATTCAATGGGGCACGCGGCCAGAACAACGCACGCTCGTTGGACAACTTGAGACGATAGCAACAGAGGTTAAAGAGCAGGGAATTACAAATCCGGCTATTATCATTGTCGGCGAAGTCGTCTCTTTGCGGGAAAAACTCCAGTGGTTTGAGAAGCAACCCTTGTTTGGGCAACGGATCGTTGTGACTCGGGCGCGGCATCAGGCGAGCGAGTTGTCCCAGGCTATTGAATCATTGGGTGGGGAAGCTTGGGAATTCCCGACTATTGAAATTGCCCCTCCCTCGGACAAGTCCTATTTTTTGAAAGCGATTAATAATCTCAACTGTTTTGACTGGCTCATCTTCACTAGTGTAAACGGAGTCGAAGCATTTTTTACTGAGCTAAAAATCCAAAAGCGAGACGTACGAGACCTAGTGGGACTCGAAATAGTCGCTATTGGTCCCGCGACGCAAGCATCTTTAGAGAAAAGAGGGCTACGCGTTGCTTTCGTACCGGAAGAGTACCGGGCTGAAAAGATTGTTGAAGGTTTATCAAGCCGGGTTACATCTGGACAAAGAGTTTTACTGGCTCGGGCCGAGGAAGCGCGGAATATTTTGCCAGAGTCACTGAAGGCTATGGGCGTAGATGTGTGGGATGTACCGGTATATAAGACTGTGCTTGGTGGAGCAAATCGCGAAGAATTGCAACGCCTCCTTCGCGATAAAGAGATTCATTCAGTCACATTTACGAGTTCCTCGACGGTTAGGAATTTCATGACCCTATTGGATGGCGAGGTATCCCTATTAGACAATGTCGCTCTCTATTCCATTGGGCCCATCACTAGTTCTACAGCTCGTAGACTTGGGTTAACAATTTATAAAGAAGCCACTCAATACACGATTAGCGGACTTGTCGAAGCATTACTGGAGGGAAATAAAACATGATTAGTGTTACGAAACTTTTATTTGGTACGGAATATTTTGGAGACTCTCTGCGTTATAACAAAGACTCTCATGGTGCGAGGAACGGAACAACGATCGGTTCTGGGCCTGTTGTCGTATGGAATTCGACCAAGACGTGTAACCTAAAATGTGCTCATTGTTATATGGAGTCTGATGCTCAAAAATACCAGGGAGAAATGACGACAGAAGAAGCTAGGCAGTTTATCGATGATCTGGTAGAATTCAAGTCTCCCGTCCTTCTTTTTTCCGGCGGTGAACCGTTAATCCGACCCGACTTTTTCGAATTGGCTGAGTATGCAATCTCGAAAGGACTACGGGTAACACTTTCTACGAATGGTACGCTGATCACCCCTGAAGTGGCAAAGCGCATCAAAGAGATTGGAATCTCCTATGTTGGAATCTCCCTCGACGGACTTGAAGATGTCAATGACAAGTTCAGGGGCAAAGAGGGAGCCTTTAAGGCGGCAATGCAAGGAATTCAAAACTGTGTAGCTGTGGATCAAAGGGTGGGACTACGCTTTACCATTAATCATCACAATATAAAAGAATTAGATAAGATTTTCGACTTCATTGAAGCGGAAAATATTGATCGTGTTTGCTTTTACCATCTGGTCTACTCAGGCCGTGGCAACCAAATGATTGCAGAAGATGTGACTCCGGAAGAATCTCGTCAAGCCATGGATACGATTATTCGAAGAACTCGTGACTTCGAAGAACGCGGTTTGAAAAAGGAAATATTAACGGTAGATAACCATTGTGATGGCGTCTATATGTACCTCCAGGCTTTGAAAGAAGACCCTGCGAGAGCTGAAAAAATCAAGGGCTTGATCGGTCTCAATGGGGGAAACCGTTCGGGAATTGCATTTGGAGAAGTTGACCCGTTGGGAAACGTGCACCCGGACCAATTCACTCAGCACATCACATTCGGGAATGTCCGTGAACGTAAGATTGAGGATATCTGGACAGATTTGTCTCACCCAACGCTAGCGGGTTTAAAAGAGCGCAAGACCTTGTTAAAAGGACGTTGCGCGGCTTGTCAGTACCTTGACATGTGTAATGGAAACTTCCGGACGCGTGCGGAAGCAGTGAGCGGGGATTTCTGGGAATCAGATCCAGCATGCTATTTGACAGATGAAGAGATTGGGATTAAATAGGAACGGAAATAGGATGAACGGAAATGAAATTGCACGTTTCATTCATTGGCTTAGCTACGACGAGGAGGAAGATTTAGTACTTGGGAGGTCGTATTATGGAACTTATAAGGCGCCCGCGCCGTTTGCGGGCTAACGAGACGATTCGAAGTATGGTTCGAGAAAACCATCTTAGAGTTGAGGATTTAATATACCCTATGTTTGTCATGCCAGGAGAGAAAAAGAGGGTGGAGATTTCCTCCATGCCTGGAGTTTATAATTTTTCTCTGGATGAATTCGTCTTAGCCCTTCAGGACGTTGTCGACCTAGGGATTCCTGCAGTTTTGTTATTCGGAATTCCGGAGAGCAAAGATAGTATAGGGTCAGGGGCTTACCATGAGCATGGAATTGTTCAGGAAGCTGTACGCTTGGCCAAAAGACAATTCCCAGAACTCTATGTCATTACTGATGTTTGTCTGTGCGAATACACTGATCACGGGCATTGCGGATTGATTGATAATGGGCAAATCTTAAATGATCCGACCCTTGATCTACTTGCTCAGACCGCGGTTTCTCAGGCACGCGCTGGAGCGGATATGGTTGCCCCGTCGGATATGATGGATGGGCGTGTCGGCGCTATTAGGGAAATGTTAGATAAAGAAGGATTTTCTCATATCCCTATTATGGCGTATTCGGCTAAGTTTGCCTCAGGATTTTATGGACCTTTCCGCGATGCGGCGGGTTCTACCCCGCAATTTGGAGATCGTAGAACGTACCAGATGGACCCGGCGAACGGGGACGAAGCGATGCGGGAGACAACCTTGGATATTGAAGAGGGAGCTGACCTCATTATTGTGAAGCCGGCCTTATCCTATGGAGATATTATCTATCGAACTAAGGAAAAATTTGGCGTGCCGCTTGCCGCTTATAATGTCAGCGGGGAGTACGCGATGGTGAAAGCGGCTGCAGCAAATGGGTGGATCGATGAGAAGCGTATTGTACTGGAAGCCTTGGTAGGCATGAAACGAGCTGGTGCGGATTTACTGATCACTTATCATGCGTTGGATGTAGCGCGCTGGCTCAAAGAGGTGGGACAAACATGATAGTTTCTTGGAATACAACAAACGACTGTAATATGTACTGTGATCATTGTTACCGAGATGCCGCGTGCGGCGGTTGTCGTGCCCGCGCATCTTATTACAATGAAGGAGATTACATGGCGGAGGAGCCTTGGTGCTTATACCATGGAAGGAAGGGGAGTTAGTATGGATTCAATCGATCGAGCCCTATTGAATGCCATCCAAAATCAATTCCCGATTGCCCTTCATCCCTATAAGATTCTCGGTGAAGCGGTAGGTGCGACGGAAGAAGATGCCTTTAAACGGATTCAACGTCTTCGGCAGGAAGGGATTATTCGTCGTTTAGGTGGCGTCTTCGATTCTCGTCGTTTAGGGTACTACAGTACCTTGTGTACGGGCAAAGTTCCAGAAGAAAAAATCCCCCTTTTGGCGAAACTACTCAATGAGATCCCTGGTGTGACCCATAACTATATTCGTAACCACGAGTATAACAGCTGGTTTACGCTCATTGCCCGCTCTCAGGCCGAAGCAGAACGTATTCTGCAGACTATCCGCGATGCGATAGGGATTTCTGAAATCTATAGCCTTCCAGCTACCCAATTGTTTAAGATCAATGTCAATTTTGATTTTGATTTATCAGATGATGATATCGACGAAGAAGATGTCAATGTTTCAGGTGAAAATGATTCCAATAGCGCGCAGAGAGAAACTATCACCCCTTTTGAATTGAGCAATATGGACATTTCACTGATTCAGGTGTTACAGGGGAATCTGCCGGATTCCCCTACACCCTTTACCGCATTGGCTCAAATTCTCCAGTGGCGGGTTGAGGATGTTATCTCTTGTGCAAATCGTTTATCGGAAGCGAAAGTAATCCGCCGCTTTGGCGCGGTTCTTCGACATCAAAAGGCAGGTTTCGTAGCGAACGCCATGGGCGTTTGGCAAGTTGATCCAGAAAAGGCCGCAGAGGTTGGGAAGACCATGGCGCTTTTTAAGGAAGTTAGCCACTGTTACCAAAGACCAACACTACCCGATTGGCCATACAACCTCTTTACGATGGTACATGGACGAACCGCGGAGGATTGCGGGGATGTGATGAAGAGAATTTCCCTTGCTACAGGAGTACAGACGTATTCTATGCTATTTAGTACAGCTGAACTAAAAAAGAGCAGTATGCAATATTTTTTAGAAGAAGAGACTGACTAGAAACGAGAAAGGGGGCATTCGGTTGTCTTTTATAGATGAAAAAAGCCGACAAGCCTTTGTGATAGCCCAAAAGGTTATTCCCGGTGGGGTGAATTCACCGGTAAGAGCCTTTAAATCCGTAGGGCGGGACCCTATATTCATCGACAGGGGTGAAGGAGCGCACATCTGGGACATCGATGGTAATCGTTACCTGGACTTTGTCGGTTCGTGGGGACCGCTCATTGTTGGGCATGCTCATCCAGACGTAGTTGCAGTGATTAAACAAGTAGCTGAGCGTGGGACGAGTTATGGCGCACCAACGGAAGTTGAAACCGTTTTGGCCGAAGAAGTTTTAAAGGCCTATCCTTCCATGGAGATGATCCGTATGGTCAACTCCGGTACGGAAGCGACTATGAGTGCTTTGCGTTTGGCGCGTGGGGTTACAGGTAGAACAAAAATTGTTAAGTTCGAAGGCTGTTACCATGGGCATTCAGATCAACTGTTGATTAAGGCGGGGAGTGGAGCGCTGACCTTTGGTGTTCCCACGTCTCCTGGAGTTCCAACACAGATCGCTTCTAACACAATTGCAGCTCAGTTTAATGATTTGGAAGGTTTAAAGGAACTCTTTCGGCGAGAAGGGGAGGAGATCGCTTGTGTGATTCTCGAGCCCGTAGCCGGCAATATGGGCGTGGTCTTGCCCGATCCAGGCTTCTTACAAGGAGTTCGCCATTTAACGGAAGAGTATGGGGCCTTACTTATCTTTGATGAAGTGATGACTGGTTTTAGGGTCAGTTATGGTGGGGCACAGGGTTTCTATGGAATTGACCCGGATATAACCTGTCTTGGTAAAGTGATTGGCGGGGGACTTCCGGTCGGGGCTTACGGGGGAAAACGACGTTTTATGGAACAAATTTCTCCTAGTGGTCCTATTTATCAAGCGGGAACCCTTTCAGGTAATCCGTTAGCCATGAATGCTGGATTAGCGACCTTAAAATTGTTGCAGCACCCAGGAACCTATGAGGGTTTGCAACATAAAACATCCCGACTTGCTGAAGGCCTAAAGCAGCTTGCCCAAGAAATAGGACTCCCTATTTGGGTTAATGCCGTTGGGGCGATGTTTTCGGCTTTTTTTACAGACGTTCCGGTCAAGGATTATTCCAGCGCCTGCACATCAGATGTGGAACGGTTCGCTAAGTTTTTCCGAGGAATGCTGGAACAGGGCATTTACTTAGCTCCCAGTCAATTTGAAGCTGTCTTCGTTTCGACAGCTCATACAGAGGGAGACATTGACCAGACACTAGAATTAGCTCGTAAAGTCTTTAAAACTCTATAAAGTGGGTAAAATGGGGCGTTTTGAGTAGGGAGAAAGTGATGATCCTTAATTTTAAGGGGTGTTTGTCTGAATGGAACGCAAACGCGTTATAAGAACTTTTATCACCTTCGTATTATTTGCGGCCCTTGTAGCGGTGATTATTATTTCCCAAAATCGCGATCCTTCCAATCCTCATAGCTCAGTACCTAAAGAGACCTGGATTCATGGACCGAAAGGCCATGGATATGCTGTGTTAAACAATCAGCAGCCTTGGAAGCAGTGTTATACTTGTCATGAGAAGAAAGGGCTTGGTGGAGAAACGTATTGTCAGAGTTGCCATGATCAGTCGGGCGTGAAAGTAGTTATTCCTAAAAAACCGCAGTGATTCTTATTCTAGATAACCTCCCTTTATAAGTAGTAATTACAAGTCACCTTGTAAATACTACTTATAAAGGGAGGTTGCTTCTTTGAAAGATCGATTTTACTATGGCTTTTTTGCCGGAGTCATTGCGGGTATTCCAATGGTAATATTCAACTTGGTTTCTTATTATTTACTCAATCTTGCACGTATCAGATACTTGAATTGGGCAGCGGTCTTGATATATGGGAATTTCCCGCTAAATGCTTTTGATTCGATCTTAGCCCAAATTGTTCATTTCGGATTTTTGGGATTTGCAGGAATAGTGTTTGCTCACTTTATTCCCTTGGTGACGAGCAGACATTATCTTTTTAAAGGTTGGGTTTATTCTATGGGAATTTTTTTTCTTACTTATTCCGTAACCTTGATCTATAAAGTTCCAGGACTACAAATAATTCAACCCTATACAGTTCTTTCAAATCTCATATCTACTTCGATCTTTGGTTTAGCTCTTGCAGAAGTGTCCAACCGCATAGTAAGCACTAAATCAATTAACTGATTAAAGGTATACACCAAAATACATTAAAACTAAATAAGGTCCTCCCAAGATTCACCATATATACCTACTTGTAATAATATGGTAAATAAGGATGGTATTGGGGGGGTTAGTTTGAACGCAGAGGATCGGGTTTACTACATTGAGCGATTAGAACATTTGCGAGCTTCAAAAGTCTTGGTATATTTTTCTCACACACCGCTAGATGACACTATATTGGTCCCTCTCTATAAACAGCTGAAAGAAATTGGTCATACTCGAAAAATCGATTTGTTTTTGTTGAGTTATGGCGGTGCAGTAGATACACCCTATAAAGTTGTGAAGCTGATCAGGGAGTTTTGTAAAGAGTTCGCGGTCATTGTTCCGTTTGTGGCTAAATCAGCAGCTTCAATGCTCGCACTTGGAGCTGACGAAATCGTTATGGGGCCGATCTCTGAGCTTGGACCGATCGATCCACTCGTTAAGCACCCAATTTATAAAGATGTCTGGATACCCGTTCAAGCTGTTTGGCATTGTTTGGATTACTTGCAAAGGTTAATGATTGATAGTCCTGACCCAGATATGGCAGCATTTATCGTAACCCCCTTGCTTAACAAGCTTGACCCATGGCTTATTGGAGATTACGAAAAAACTTTGAAGGCATCCCGACAGTACGCTGAAATGTTATTATCATGCTACATGTTAAAAGACGATCCTGAACGGGTTGAGAGCGTTGCACAGGCTCTGATAGAGGGGTATTATTCACATGGATACCCAATTGGTCGTCGTGAAGCCAAGGAACTTGGGCTTCGAGTCACTGAAGCCCAAGACGAGCTTTGGGACGTAATTTGGGAATTGTATCTTGGATATGATGAAATCTTTAAAGACCGAGATGATAAAAAATGAATGTCGGTCATTGGGTTATGAAAAAAGACTTGCTTTGAGGAAGCCTTTTTTCATAGCGCTTATGGTTTGATTTTTCATGAATTTCCCACGAAAAACATGTTGCGTATCGTCCATTTATGCTGTAGGATAAGCCTGTGTATGATTACAGATACTATAAAAGTTAACGCTCAAACCTTAGAATTATTTGGAGGTGGACATTATGCTTACAACGTTTGGGTTTCTTACGCCGATGACAGCAGGTATTTTTCTTGTCATCGCTTTGGTTATTTTTGGACCCGGTAAGTTGCCAGAATTGGGAAAAGCAATGGGCAAAGGGATAAAAGAATTCAAAGCTGCCAGTGAGGGCGAAGAGGTAAAGGAAGAAGTTAAAGAGGTTAAGGCTGTAAAAATTGAAAAAGAATGATTTGTTAATATGTAAAAGATGGAGCCGAAATTCGGCTCCATCTTTTTATGGTGTAATGGTATTTAGATTTAACCGTAATTTGATTCAAATTACGCCTGTAATGGTTTGAACTTATCCTTGGCCTTTTGAACTTCCTGAGCTTGGGCATCAGAAGTAGGATACCATCCCTTTTGATTCATCATATTATACAGATTTTCATGAATGCTATGTTCCTCAGTAAGGATATCCTTAAGGTTTTGCCTTAAATTAGCACATGTTGATTCCGTAATAAACGTATTCACCGTAGAGGTGCAATGTTTTTCAGACGTCAAGAGATCTGTTAAAATTTCTTGTTCTGACAGAGTGTTTTGCATAGTCAACTTAATCCCGTCCCTTCTTTATTTTATTGATGAGAATTCAAATAATTAAGCAGGGTATCATAATGCTTACGATGTTGCCCGGAAATAGAAGAAAGTTGGGAGCTAATTGCGGGATCCTGGACAGATTGTGCCGCTTGAGCAAACTTATGAACTAGTAAAGCTTCTGCTCCGAGTTGATCATTTAAAATGTCCAAATTTTTGGCTGTCAGTTCTGGCATTGAAGTCATAATCATTCTCCTCTCAGTACAATTTAACAACACATATAGAATGTCGCAATAAAGGATAAAGTATGTTCGGAAGATAAAGGAAGAATACTTCTGAGATCTAGTTTGTCACAATGAAATAAGTTGTTTTAAAATGGATATGAAGGTTGAATATGATCCTATTTTGGTAAGACTATTTTTAAAGAAGAAAAATCTCCTCTATATTTAATGAAGGGAATCAGTTTATGAATACGCTGTTTGTTGTACCTATGAATCGCCCTAAGTTAATATATCAATTTGTATCGAAGGTTTTCCCGATGGTTAAACAGGAGCTTAACAAATGGCAGAGGAGAGCCGCTCAGTTACCGGATGCAAGCTTAAGACTGCAGGCCTCAGAGAGCATTCGCTTAAAGGCGTTCCATTGCCAAGGAGGAAGCATATTCGCACTTTATCCGGGTGTCAAAAGCTTCGATGCCATTCAATTCATAGTTGCTTATCAAACTATGAGCGATTATCTTGATAATCTGGTCGATAGCCTTGAGGTTCAGGATGAATTGGCTTTTTATCAATTGCATTTAGCGATGCAGGAGGCTTTAGATCCCAGGGCGGTCCTTTCTGATTACTATTTGTATTACCCTTATCGTGACGACGGAGGGTATTTAAACCGGCTGGTCAAAACCTGCCAAGAAAGCCTCAGGAAGTTACCGTCGTATGAATTAGTTCGGGAAGAAGCCCTTGAGTTGGCTAAACTCTATTCTCACTTACAAACCTACAAACACTTAGCGCTGGTAGACCGAGAATCAGTGATGCTGAACTGGATTAAGCCATATTTAAGTGTATATTCGGAACTAACATCCTGGGAATTTGCCGCGGCAACAGGTTCAACCTTAGGAGTTTTTTGTCTTTATGCGGCCGCTTATAACCCTCAATTATCGGCAAGGCACGTAGAGAAGATTAAGCAGACCTACTTTCCATGGATATGTGGTCTACATATTTTATTAGATTATTTCATTGATTTACGAGAAGACAAAGAGACAAACCAGTTGAATTTTGTGGCGTATTATGAAGATAATGCGATGACGTCGCGGCGGTTGCATTTGTTTATTGAAAATTCCTTTAAACAAGCGGAACGGTTGGATTATCCAAAGTTCCATAAAGCAGTTGTTCAAGGCCTCCTAGCCATGTACTTGTCTGATAAAAAGAGTATGGACATAGATATTCGATCCATGACAAAGTATCTATTAAAAGCTAGTGGGTTAGGAGTAAACCTGATGTACAGGTTGTGCTGCTATTTGCGTAAAATGAAGTTGCTTTAAAAAGAAAGAGATCAACATTGGCATGGAGTAATGCCAATGTTGATCTCTTTTCATGGGACGAGGGTCTAAGTTGTACGATGTAAGATAGAATCCGCTAAATCAAGAAGAGCTGATTTGTATGGGCTAGAAGAAAGTTTATCTAAGCTTGCTTTGGCCTTTCTAATGCATTCAGTGGCTGTCGCATGAGCTTGATCAAGGCAGCCAGAACAAATGAGAGCCTCATTAATGCTTTGGGTGCCTTGACGTGTAACCTTACGCGTGTTCATAATTTCTCTGAGCCAATTTCCATAAATGGGGTTATCGAGAAGATAAAGAATAGGTAGTGTAATATTTCCATTGACGAGATCTGCACCGACAGGTTTGCCTAAAGATTCTGAATCACCACTGAAATCAAGGATGTCATCCGTAATTTGATAGGCGTAGCCAATGTTTAGTCCGTATTCTCTCATGAGAGCTACTTCATTTGAAGATGCACCAGCAAGTGAAGCCCCCGATTGACAGCATGCAGCCAATAGAATGCCTGTTTTCTTGGCAATTCGGTTGAAATATTGTTGCGTGCTAACTGAAATTGAAAATTGCTCATCCGCTTGATTCACTTCTCCATCACACATGGCCTGGATAGCTTCGACAAGGTAGTTCATGCTAGCCAGTAGTTGATGGGTAGAAAGAATTTTAAAGGCTTCTGCAAAGAGGTAATCCCCAGTCAGAATCGCTGCATGGTTACCATAGAGGGAATTTAAGGTTGGTTTTCCACGTCGGGTAGCAGATTCATCAATCACATCATCATGAACCAATGAAGCCATATGAATAAGTTCTGTCGCAACAGCTGCTTGGATCATCATGGGGTTTAAAGGGCTAAAACACATCCCGCTATAAAGAGTGAGGAGTGGTCTAATCCGTTTCCCGCCGGATTGAAACAAATTCATACTGGTTTGTTGAATGAGGCCATCCGCTTTATCAAGCACGATCTGTAACTGATCTTCAACAAAGAGCAGCTCAGTAAATCGAAGAGTAGGAATCGACGAGTCCGTTGTGTTATAAAGTTGTTGTATGCTCATAGCATCCGCCTCTGCCCTCTATCTAGAATTACAAATTGCCTTTATATTATGTCGCAAAGGTAAAGATAGGATACCTATAGGAAAAAATATTTCCAACAAGTAAAAGAATTGAGTAAGAATCATTCAGTGGGGAAATCTAACAATAATAAACGTAGAGGAGGGAATTTAAATGAGTAATGAAAATGATAAAGAACATGCATCACAATTAAATCGCCAACCATGGGAACCAGCCGGGGTTGTGAGTGTTGTTCAGGATGACACAACCCCGAATTACGGTAAAAATGGGCGCAAGAATGCAAAGGGTGGAATGCTTACCTTAGAGATTGATGAAATATTCCACAATAAAGGGATCATGGAAGGAACTCAAATAGAATAGATTTAAACTCAAATAAACTAGAGACAATAAAAGCGAAGCCCTATTTAAAAAGGGCCTCGCTTTTATTGATTTAATTAATATATAGATCGTTAATTGGCAGAAAGTTATCGAAGATATGGGTGGCATGTTGTATCAAGCAATGGGTATTAGCATTAGGTATAGGTGGTAGACTAAATATAGAGGTGAAGGAGTAAATGGCTAAATATAGCGTGTGGAAGGATCTAATCAAACCAACCATAATTGCATACATACTTGCGTGTGCAATCCCCGCCGGGATAGCTGGTGTTTATTATATATATAGTACATATTTCTAAAGCTGGCTTTCGTAAAAGTTTAATGTTCATAGTCGCAGGTTTTGACTTTGGCCCTTCCTTTAGCTTTAATCATAAATAAGAGCATTAATAAGGCAGTCAAACTAATGGCTGATACTCCACTCAATAAAAACGATGTATCAGCTCCGAATTTATCAGCGGTAAAACCAGCAAACATATTGCCAATTGGAGTCGCACCAGCAAACACCAAGGAATAGACGCTCATGACTCTTCCTCTGTATTCATCAATGGCCGTGATCTGAAGAGTGGAATTTGCAGTTGTGCTGAACCATATATTAAATAGCCCAGTAACGACTAATAAGATTGCAGTATAATAATAAGACTTAGTAAAACTAACTAATATAAGCATGATGGAGACCATCACTACACTTCCTATTAAAACCTTGGCTTTAGGTCCAGATTTACTTTTCACGGATACCATTAATGCGCCGAATAATGATCCTAATCCCAAGGCTGACATTAAGACCCCATAGACCTTTTCTCCTAGATGAAGCACATTTTTAGTGAACACAGGAATTAAAATATTAAAATTAAAGATGAAGATACCTACAATTAAAACCATCAAAATTGTCTGAAGTAGGGACTGTTCTCCAGCAATATACTTTAAGCCGTCTTTGATCTCTTGAAGCACGTTGTTCGAACCCCTTTTTCTTACATAGGGGGTTATCTTAATTTTAATTAGACTGACTAATACAGCCAGAAAGCTAAATCCATTTAATAGAAAACACCAACCTGCACCAAAAGACGCCATGACTAAGGCACCAATTGCAGGTCCTACTATTCTAGCTAGGTTAAAGGTAGCAGAGTTCAGGGCAATGGCATTCATTAAATCCTTTTTGCCGGCCATTTCAATGGTAAATGACTGTCTTGTAGGCAGGTCAATGGTATTGCAAAAGCCCAAGATTAATGCCAACGTAAGAACATATCCATATCTTACTGTATGGGTAAAGACAAGTGCAGATAATGTAAAGGCTAAGATCATCGAAGTGAATTGAGATATTAAAAGTATTTGTCGTTTGGGGTATCTGTCAATTACCACACCCGCAAACAATGAGAAGAGAGTGAGTGGTAAAAATTGAACCGCTCCTAGTAAACCTAATAGGAATGGAGACCCAGTTAGTGAAAAAACGAGCCATGTCTGCCCTATGCTTTGCATCCAGGTTCCTATCAAGGAAACACATTGTCCGAACCAAAAAATTCGGAAATTATCATGGCTTAAAGCAGGAAAACTTTGTCTGATTATATTTCTGGAAACTTTAAAGATATTCATTGTAAACACCTTTTCATGTTGTTTGTCTTAAGTGGCTCAATAATTATAACATATTAACGAAACACTTTAACGAAACACTATATAAATAGCAAAATCATTCCATAAATTGTCTATTATAATAATGGTAAGTAATTTGAAACCAAAGAATATACTTTTATAGATCTTCTCTTCCTGATAGAATGTAGAAGTATCTAAAACAAATGAGTAAAGGATTGAAATAAATGAATGTGATGATTTTTACATGTAGCCCCAATATTGACGGGTTAACTGCAGCTTGTGGTAATGCCGCCAAAATTGGAGCAGAAGAGGCTGGAGCAAAAGTGGTTATGGTGAACCTCAATCGGCAACGGATCGGTCGGTGCCTCGCCTGTAGCAACGGATGGGGAACTTGTCGTGAAGAACATGTGTGTCAAGTAAAAGATGATTTTCAAGAATTACATGCGTCAATAGCTAATATCGATGCCTTTGTGATGATAACTCCAGTTTATTGGGGAGAAATGAGTGAATCGGCTAAAGCATTTTCTGACCGGATTCGACGGTGTGAGGCCCTAAAAAAAGATCAATCTTTCTTCGAAGGAAAGCCAGTCATTTCGGTAGCTGCAGCGGGCGGTAGCGGCAATGGATTAACTACTTGCCTTACCTCTATGGAAAGATTCTTAACCCATGTTAAAGCTGAGAAGTTCGACTTCATAGGGATTACTCAAAAAAACCGAGTGTATAAACTTCATGCCATTCAGGAAGCTGCGAGAGCGATAGGGGGCCTTTCGCCTCGAAAAGGCGAGTAATAGTTAGAAACTTGACGGTATATTTGCTATTAAGTGAAAGAAAGCCAACAACAAGCCTTTAGGACTCGTCGTTGGCTTTTTTTCATATAAGATGAGTTATTTTGTTAATATGTTTGGCAAAAACCGTAACCGGCCATTAAACATTATTATGGATAATTATCTGTATTTTATGAAGGAATAGGTTACAGAATAGACAATGTTGTTAATCTTTGTGCATTCATGCACATTCCAAAGAAATGGTAATTGTTTTTCGATTACAAAATCTGTGTAATTATGACAATTAAGTTCAGATTGCATAAGTTTATGTATAGTATAAATTGATTATGGTCATATTGACTTCTAATAGTCCTAATGCTAATCTACATGTATTAAGGTAGCTGTTCATCAGTAATGAGTTTAACAAATTCATTGGGCCTGGAGCACCGAAAACAATTTATGGGAGGGTTGACTGATGGACAATTTAGTGGCAGGACTCATTAAATTTAGAACACAAGATTATGAAGAACATAAAAATCTATTTTGTAGATTGAAAAGACGACAAGAACCACATACATTATTCATCGCATGTTCTGATTCACGTGTTGTACCAGAATTAATTACGAAATCGTTACCAGGGGAATTGTTCGTCGTTAGAAATATTGCCAATATCGTACCAATGTATGGAATAGCACATGAACATATAGATGCAACTTCAGCGACTACTGCAGCCATTGAATACGCAGTAAAGGTTTTAAAAGTAAAAAATATAATTATTTGCGGTCACTCTAATTGTGGAGGTTGTTCATCGATCTATTTACCCCATGAAGTTCTTGATGAAATTCCCTCTGTGAAGAAATGGTTAGAACTAGCCGAGAATGTTAAAACAAGGGTTATGCAAGAACTGAAAGTCAACGATTTGGAAATGAGAGAATGGCTTACAGAACAAGTGAATATCGTTGAGCAGATAAAACATTTGTTAACTTATCCCTTTATTGAAGAAAAGTATAACAATAAAGAGATTGATATTATGGGTATGTATTACACAATTGAAACTGGAGAAGTGTTCATTTACAACGCCCAAAAAGGAGTATTTCAGTTAGCAAATTAAAATCGGTGGATAGATTAGCAACGAATAATAAGATAGTAAAGCCATCACTTAAACGGTGATGGCTTTTAGTTTTTGCTGAATACCAATATTTGCATAGAATCTATCAGATATTAGCAATTGAATACATAATATGAACCCTTAAATCAAATATTAAACAAGGTTGCGGGACAACGATTAAATGGAGGTGACAAGCGTTCACTAGATTATAAAGCTACATTGAAATACTAAGGAGGAAAGTAAATGGCTAATACAAAACATACAGTTGCACCGGTCGATGAGATGATGCCTGCCGGAAAACTCTTCATTTATGGATTACAACATGTTTTGGCAATGTATGCTGGAGCGGTTGCAGTGCCTCTAATTATTGCGGGAGCAGCCGGTCTCTCGAAATCACAAACAGCTTTTCTAATTAATGCTGACTTATTTACCTGTGGTCTGGCGACATTACTCCAAACTCTCGGTCTTTGGAAAATTGGTATTAAGATACCCGTTATTCAAGGGGTCACTTTTGCCGCGGTAACACCCATGATCATGATTGCCAAGACGGGTGGTATGCCCACGATTTTTGGATCGGTTATTGTGGCAGGATTGGTTACGTTCTTGTTAGCTCCTTTCTTTAGTAAATTGGTGCGTTTTTTTCCACCTATTGTTACGGGCAGTGTTATCACAGTTATCGGTATTTCTCTCTTGCCAGTTGGTATTGCCTGGGCAGCGGGAGGCGTGGGGAATAAGAACTATGGTTCTTTAACATTCCTAGCGGTTGCAGGGATTGTGCTTTTAACCATTCTCTGTATTAATAAATATTTTGAGGGTTTTGTCGCTCATATTTCAGTTTTGATCGGTTTAGGCGTTGGCCTTATTATTGCTATACCCCTAGGGCTTGTAAATTTTGCAGGAGTTGCGACAGCCTCATGGATTGGCTTTGATATCCCATTCTCCTTCGGAATTCCTATATTTGATGTCGGTGCGATTGCCGCCATGATTATAGTTATGTTGGTGGTTATGGTTGAGTCTACTGGCGATTTTTTGGCCATTGGTGTGATGGTAGAGAAAAAGATCGGCGAGAGAGAGCTTACGGCAGGATTACGAGCGGATGGTATAGCAACAATGCTTGGAGGAGTATTTAATGCCTTTCCCTATACGGCGTTTGCACAGAATGTTGGTCTTGTCGGACTAACCGGTGTCAAGAGTCGATTTGTTGTCGCGACATCCGGTTTGATCCTTGTTGTTATGGGCTTTTTCCCAAAATTGGCTACGATTATTGCCTCCTTACCGAACGCTGTGCTTGGCGGTGCAGGGATTGCAATGTTCGGAATTGTTGCAGCAAGCGGGATTAGGACGCTCGGTAGTGTGGACTTCGAGAAGAACCCGAACAACATTTTTATTGTCGCGATAAGTATTGGGATGGGTGTAATTCCAGTAGTAGATGCAAATTTCTTTCAACTCTTTCCTAACTGGAGCCAGACAATACTACACAGTGGAATCACCCTTGGTTCACTTACGGCCATTATCCTCAATGCTTTCTTTAATGGTAGTAAAGGGGCGGGTGAGGTTCAAAAGGAACTAGCCGCTAATGCCGGAATAAAGGGGTAAATTTAAAAAAGACCCTCAGTGAATCAACAAAATATTATGAAGTACGATGGTTCAGATCCATAAGCAGCGGTTTTCTTAAAAGAAACCGCTGCTTATTAGTGTGCCTAAATAATGGCTGCATTTAGATTATTGTCGATTGCGAGGGAAAGATCAAATATTCCAAACAAATATTAATGGAAATACGTTATAATATAGAGAAATGCGCAATATATTATGGAGGATTGAATGAATTAGGGAAACAGCTTGATCTGGAATTAAAGACCGTGGACTTCATTATAAGAGGAGTTATAAGAATATTAATAGAAAGATAATACACCATCAAAAAGCTGGAAGCAGGTGCGAAATGTTTATTCAAAATGAACTTTCATCTTCGAGTGAGAGAGGTAGACAAATTACTTTGTCAGAGGGATTTGAAAAGTTTAAAGATGTTTTTGATAATTCCTCTGACATAGTTAAGATAGTTGCCTTTGATGGTCGAATCCAATATATAAACGCTGAATTGCCAACATATCTGGGATAAATAAAGATAGCCTCTTAGACCAAATGGCACAAAACATTATCCAAGAATATGTTCATCCTAATGATAAACATATAACCCTCCAAGAAATCAGCACTGTGACAAAAGGACAATGTTTTAGTAGGTTTGAGAACCGTTATCGCATACATGACGGGTCTTATATAAGGCTATCTTGGATGCTTATCCCATTTGCGAATAATAAATTGTATTATGCAGTTGGTCGTGAGACAAACAAAGAGAAAATTTTAAAAGAAAAGCAAAAGAGATCATCTTTAATGATCGAAAGTGTATACGATAATATTTCCGATTGCTTTTATACCTTAGACGATCAATGGAGATTTATCTATGTTAATAAGTCTGCTGCGATTGCTTTTTCTAAGGTTACAGACCAAAATGTTATCGGGAAAAATTACTGGGATATATTTCCGGGAAAAGATGATTTCTTCTTTTTGAAGTTGTTAGAAGCTTCACTTTCGCAAAAACATGTGCAATTCGAAGCCGTGTCTATTTTCACACAGGGGTGGGTGAAGGTAAACGTTTATCCGTCCTCCGAATGTGTTTCAGTTTATTTTCGAGATATTTCTGAACAGAAGAAATATGAGAAATCTTTAGAAGCTGAGCGAAACCGCCTTTATGCTTTGATTAACGGATTACCGGGATTGGTCTATCTTCGGACAGGCGAAGGGAATGTTATTTTTGCAAATCATAATTTTATAGAGGCTCATGGTGAACCAGATAATCAAAAGTGTTACTCGATACTTTTTAATAAGGATGCACCTTGTAGTCATTGTCAAACTCAATTAACTTCAAAAACAGACATGTTAAATCAATGGCAGTGTGTCGTTAAGGATACTATTTATGAAGTGTTTGAGCACTCTTTTTATGATTCGGATGGCACACGGTTATTTCTGATGCAACTACTTGATGTTACCAAAAGAACAATAGCCGAAGAGGAAATAGCACGATTAGACCGATTAAATCTTGTAGGTGAATTGGCGGCTAGTATCGCACATGAAGTACGTAACCCGATGACCACAGTACGAGGTTTCTTACAGATCTTAAAAAGTAGAAATACTTCACACGAAAACGAGGACTATTTTGACTTGATGATCAGTGAATTAGACCGGGCTAACAGTATTCTTACTGAGTTCTTATCACTTTCAAAAACAAAAACAGGATTATATTCGGACGTAAGACTTAACAAATTAGTTAAATCATTGTATCCGTTGATACTATCAGATGCATTGAACCAAGATAAGCAAGTGTTGTTGGTAGTTGATGAAGTCGCTGAATTGACCATGATAGAGAGAGAAATTAGACAATTGATTCTGAACCTTACAAGAAATGGATTAGAAGCGATGTCTTCTGGGGGTATACTCAAAATAATGACCTATATGGAGTCAAACAGTATAGTCCTTGCTGTACAGGATCAAGGTACAGGTATTAGCAATGATCTTATTGCAAGAATAGGAACGCCTTTTTTGACAACCAAGGAAAGCGGTACTGGTTTGGGATTGGCAACGTGTTACAATATTGCTGAACGACATAATGCAAAGATCGATGTAGAATCTTCCCCTTCGGGTACGACTTTTTATGTTAGATTTAATATACATTAGGAAAAAGAAGAACGCTTATTCAGCGTCCTTCTTGAACGTTTGTTCTTCATTATTCTTCCAAAACGCGCCATCGGGCCCTAAAGCCTCGGTGCTAAGTATTACCATTTCCCCTTCACGGAGTGCAGTGTCAAAGAATTGTTCGATGGTAATATCTAATTTCGTGCATACATAATTAAGACGTTTACGTTCTTCATCTGAGACTGGGATAACAAGATATTGCGTCTTCAAAAAATCACCTCTAAAACATTAGATTCGCTTTAACTATTAAAAAACCTTCTGGAATTCGAAGATAATTTGATTAGATTTCTTTTTTGTTGACACTCTTCAAGAAAAGAGTAAGGCCTTAGCAATTAATTGCTAGGGCCTTCTTGCATTTTAATTAGTTCACAATACTTACTACTCTTAAAACACTTTGGGCAAATCATGCAGCTCTCATCTTTCAATTGCATTTCTCTCAGTGTAAACCGTAGATAAGTCAGTCCTTCAAAGCTTGCAATTGCACCCCATTTGCTAACGTGGGATGATTCGGTACAGACGGGACATTTGAGGGAGATCATGTTAAGAGTACAAAAGTCAATCATAGTAATCCTCCGTTCAATCGATTTCGTGAATTTTGGTTTATTATGGGATATTTCCATAAAGAGAAGTAATGTTATTGACGGCTTCCTATTACATAGAATATTCAGAATTATGTAAAAAAGTGCAAAAAGTAGTTGGTGATCCTTTCTTTTTTTGATCCCTATGTTTAGATCAAGCCGGGCTTTGGGCGATCGAGAATTCAGACCGCTTATCCTTGCTGCTTATACATGGAGGGGGCGACCTTAACTCGGTTTAAGCAGAACTCGTGATCACCGGAAATCAACCAAAGAATGAGTATAATACGGTAGAAGTGGTATTTGGTAGAAAATAGGTAGATTTACATATTCCACAAAAATCGCTTGCCGTACTCATTTGGCTGGAGCGCTTCTTGATTCCCATCAATAACCTAATGAATGAATTCCTCAAATAAGCTATGATATTTGAGAATAACTATGTCTTGCTTGAATGAAAATATAAACGAATTGCTATATATTTCATCGATGAAAGATTACCACTTCTAAATGTTACCCGCTCATGTAGTAAAGGATGTGTAAGAAAGCGTCCAGTAAGGGAGTAGTAAAACTTTGAAAAACCGAAATCTCCTATTTGTGTCACTGTTAATAGTTCTCGTATTGAATATTTCGGGATGCGCCCAAACTTCCCCATCCAAGGCCACTCAGGCGAAAACCGATGAGGTAATTGCCAATGAAAAGGCTTACCAACAGTTAGTAAAGGAGATCGAGACAACTGATTGGGGCAAGGCCGAGCCAAAAGAGTGGGAAGATGTCCAAAATTCAATAAACGAATTAATAACTTACAGGGATACTCCGATGATCGCTCGATACATTAGTTACCTCAAATATCTCAAAGAAAACAAAGTTGACAATGCCATTGGAGTGGCTAATAATATACCAGCTGACTACTTTGGTGATTTGAAAGACGAGATTAAGAAGATTAAATCAGAAGCAAAAACTCTTGCAAAAGCTCAAGACATGAAATACTACGAGGAGCTTATTCGCAGAGGAGACTATGAAACCTTACGGGCGAAAACAGTTGAGAAAGTTTCCCTGGATGCAGACTATAATGCTATATATAGCTTCCTTAGCGCATTAGAGTATCAAAAAAAGGGTATTCGGACTGCAATGATAGTTAGCCTTTCTCATATTTCTATGCCTTATAATGGCCTACTTTCAGAAGAAATAACAAAAATGGTCAATCAAAATGCAGACGAAGTTACACATATGCGCAACCTATTGAGCGGAAAAACGTCGACGGGTAAGCCTAAACCTTATATTGGAATGACGACAAACGAAGTATTAGCATCGTCTTGGGGTTCACCGGATGGAATTATTACTACTATGACGATAGCTGGAAAACAGGAACAGTGGGAATATGCTGCGGATAAAGTTATTTTTATTGAAAATGGATTTGTAACAGCTATTGTTTAATGAGAGGTTGGTCCCCTTCATACCCACTCGCGTATTTTAGGGCCAGGTGCCCTTGATTATCCCTTAGACAAAACCTTAGTCTTTGATAAGAGGAGAAATCTAGGACGACAACAAAATGTAGATGATTAGAAAACCATGCATAAATCAATATTGCCAGTAGCGTAGACACAATAAGAAGTGTTCATTCCATAAAAAGAATGAGCACTTCTTATTTCTTGAGAAAATTAAGTCATAGCGATCTTTTATTATATCGTTTAAATTCTTGATAAATTCTTGATATAATCATCCTTAAATATCCACAATTCTATTGTATTCTAATAGCAGAAGATCTTACTTAGATAGAAAAAACTACATGAAAAAGATGAAGAACCGTCCTTGCTGTGGGGCGGTTTTTCAGTATAATTTTTTGCCGAAGATGTGGCAAAGGAAGGAGCGCCTATGTGCTCTCCTTCCTTTGCTACATAATAAAACGAATCCGGGGCAGAATAACTCATCAAACTCTCGTCCTACCATTTGGTTCTCATCGGAAACGGTTGGGAGCCCTTTTTTGTACACCAAGTGGTATTTAAGTAATATACGGGCATACTAATTCCCAAATAATTGGAGGGATAATGTATGTCTGAACTCGAAGGACTAATAAAACAAATCGAAGGATTGCGCTTAAGCATGATCAAGGTAAAAGAGGGTAAATCTCATACGGATTCAGAAGTCGTTGCTGCGTGCCAAGAGTTAGATGCTGCTTTAGACAGGTACCAAGGAATACTGATGAGAATGAAAAAGTCGGGTAAGTTTTGAGGAAGAAAAAAGCCCCGCATTTGCTTGCTGTATGCCGTTCCGGACTGCCACTTTTAATTACTTCAATTTGAAGAACAAGACGTCATTTTTGTAAATGATAATTAGAGCATAATTGGCGTTTGACGGGACTTCGAATACGGCCGTAAATTCATTCTTTAGGTTAGGGTTCATATCATCGAAAAGAAAAACTGCAGGCTTTCTGTCATATATTTCCAAGGTACTATTCATACTAATTGACACATCAGAGTTCAAATCATAAGAAATTTTCTTGTCTTGATCTAACAATTTTAACTTAAAATCCTTTAGATCCGCCGGGATATTTCTCTTATTTACAACTTCCATCTTTATAATCTCATAGTTGTTAGGCGTGGTGGAGATGCTTTTTGTGGGCGTTTTTGCTTCCTTGGTATTCTCTAAGCTTAGAACTTTAAAATCAAATTGTCCAAGCTCAGATACCTGACCGAAATCAACTTGTTTAATTTCCTGAGTAATTGCTGGTACACCGACGGGGTTAGATAAAGACACTGAACTGGGAGAACCTTTACCTGGAATTACTCTATCCATATTATTGATAGCTGAGGTATTCCCCATGGACCAGCCGATAGCATAAACCATTACGAACGCGACTCCGAGGGCGAAAATTTTCTTTTTGCTCATCAATTATCTCCCTTTTTAAATTTTATGGATAAAAAACCTCTTAGACTTTCAACGCATTAAAAGAATTTCCTGCCGCCCGTCATTCTTAATGGTTATTCGACTATTTGCAAACATAAAATGGATTATAGCATGATAAAAAAACTAGGGCCCAACAGCTTTCGCTAGGGCCATTTTGTATTTTGTTGAAATTCATCGTTCAGCAGTGTGCTCCATGATGGCAAGGATAGCTCCCATTTTAGGGTTAGATTCAAGCCAGAATAATCCTGTGTCTCTACGGGGTTGTTGGTTGCGTAAGGGTATAGATACACTGGTTGCCTATTGGATGCGCTTACTTGGAGAGGATTAGCGATTGTAATCATCCAGATGGAATCAGTACGTTTTATCATGGAATAGGCCCGGCTGCGATGAGTCTGGTGGCCGTGTGATCAAGGTAAGTCGATGCAAGATGTGCGTGAAATGGGAGCTAGTTTCTTATGTATATGTGTGAAATTATTCTTTTAGTCACACCCACCGCCGCCTCCATCACAGCCTCCGGAATGACAAGATCCTGAATCTCCATGAGAGAAATCTGAACTCGTACTATGATCAGCATGCCCGTGGTGGTGGCAATGATGATTATTATTGTCATTGTCACCAAAATAAACAAAGTCAGATGCGTTCGTTGTATTGTTGTTTATATGTGAGTTTGCTCTACGTCGGCCTGAGTTGATAACGGCAATAAACATGACAAACACAATTCCTCCGAAAAAGATCATAAATGTATTATCCATATCGTTTCATCCTTTCTCTAAGTGGTTTGTTAATATTGGTTTTATTCTACGAAGGTTAAGAGAAGACCTGTTTTCAAGTCAGTAAAGGAAGGAGATAAGGGGCTTGGATACACCTGAAGTCGTGACTTGTGGGAAAGATAAAACGCGAGAAGCTGATATGGTACCAGAGAACGGTGCTCGGATTTTTACATACACGCAAGATAAACTACGACTGAAATCCTGACAGTATCGCTTAAAAAGAATTCCTAAGCAATACTGCGCAGATTAGCCTGAGCCCTGGACGCTCCATCGGGAATACAAGTGACCAAACAGGGGATGTGGCGACGAGAGCCACGCTTTTGGACGGTCCTTATCTTAATGTTCGTTAGCATCTCCCCAAGCCTTGTCCAGCTAAACTGCACCAGCAATGCCAAGAGGGTTGAGGGCTAATCAACGGATTCATCTATTCACTTGTCTAGTTCTTATGAATCTTGTATTATATGGAATAATGAAGGAGTGAGGTTGAAATGAATTCTTCAAATAATGCGGATGGACCAGATATTAGCAAGCTTAAAGCCAAAGTGTTAGAATTAGAACTTGAGTTGACAGCCATTGAGACAGGGTGGTTACTCCGAAGAAAGTTACGCAAGAAACTGAAAGAAGTTCAGGCTGAAATCGATGGTATAGAAAGAAAGTTGTAATAAGGTTTTGACAACAAGATAGTTCAACATTATAAACTTGGAGCTCAATGAGGAGCTCTTTTCTTTTGGGTAAAAAGAGGGGGTCTTTTAGTTCTCTGAGAGGTTGGTTTTATGTTAGCATTAGCTTTGGGAGATTCAGATTTCTAAATGTATGCCGCGATCTATCGCCAAGACATTCTACATGATTCTAGGGAAAAATAGATTAAAGCCCGCCCGTTTTGTATTAATTCTTTTGACATACCAAATACGACAAATTTCTTTAAGGCTTTGAAGTACACTTGAAAGTAATGTATATAGTTATCAAGGAGGTAGCAATTTTGTACCATGATTTTGTAATTAATGTCATAGAGGTCCTACTTCTCTGTGGCTTTGTTATATGGATAAACTTGTCTCTCAATAAAAAATATTCTCGTTACATATTAGGTGTGATGTTCGGTCTTATCACTGTCTTTGTAATAAGCGAGAGAATCATGATTGTTGGAGATCGTTATTTCGATTTTCGACATATTACCATGACAATGGCAGGTTTTATAGGCGGTCCAGTTACTGCTGTAATAGCTGCTTTGATTAGTTCTCTATATCGGTATTATTTTAGTGGTAATGGATCGATGGGCGGAATCACGAACATTATCGTTTTTGCGTGTTTTGGAATCATCTTGGGTCGAAATTTGAGAAGTAGTCAAAATGGAAAGAAAGTATGGTTTTGGTTTATCATCGGCATTTGCATGGCTTGTATTTTGCTCTTCATAATTTCATTTTTCGACATATTAAACAATAGCTCATTAATGGTCCTTAGAATTGTTGCTATTCCTTTTTTCATCCTCACTCCCTTGGCAACGACCATAATATTTAACTTCTATTTCTGGATCTATAATTTCTGCGGTAAAGCGTCAATTCTGAATACCATAATTAATGACAGTCCAATAAACTTAATAATTTTTAATGCCTACGAGCCAATTCTTGTCAGTAAAACTCTAAGAAAACAACCACTAGTCTGCCAAAATATCGAAAGTTTATTTCCTTTACAAGACACCGATAAAACATGGATTACTACTACAAAACAACAACGAAAAGAAATAGAAACAGAAGACGAGAGGCAATTGGTCGCTGACTTGGCTAGTTTTCAGATGCCTAATGGCGAATATGCTTGTGTCGCAATTGTGAATGATATAACTGATCGGAAAAGGGAACAGGAGAAGCTTAAAGTAGCAAAAGAAAGATTTGCCAAGGTTTTTCAGTTCGCTCCTCATATGATGACTATTATTAGAAAATCTGACTATAGATACGTGGACGTAAACCGTCGTTTCCTTGAAGAGAGGGGGTTTGAATATGAAGAGGTAATTGGTAAAACACCGACTGAAATTGGTATGTCCGATCGAGAGTTTAAAATGATTAGTGAGATTTTTAAGGAAAAAGGATCAGTACAGAACATTGAATGTTCGCTAGTTACAAAACATGGTTCAGAAGGTACAGCAATTATTTCTGCTGAAAAGATTCAGATAAACGATCAAGAATGTGTATTAATTGCGACTAATAACATTACTGAAATGAAACGAATGCAAACGGAAATTGCTAGACTTGATCGGCTCAATCTTGTGGGGCAATTGTCTGCAGGAATTGCTCACGAAATTAGAAATCCGATGACTACGGTGCGTGGTTATCTCCAACTATTGGGCAGAAAACCTGATTATTTAGCTCAGAAATCTACCTTCGAGCTAATGATTTCAGAACTAGATCGTGCAAACGCGATTATTACAGAATTTCTCTCACTGGCTCAATTAAAACAAACTGAACTCAAATATCAAAATCTTAACGACATTCTTGATAATTTGTATCCTCTTTTAGAAGCTGATTCTTATACCCAAAATAAACAAATTTCCTTCATCCAAGGAGTGATTCCTAATCTAAAACTAAATAGTAATGAAATCTCTCAAATGATTCTTAATTTAGTCCGCAATGGTCTGGAATCTATGGAGGAAAGAGGATCACTGACCATCAAAAGCTGTGTAGAGGGTGATGAGGTAGTTCTATCAATTGAGGATGAGGGATGCGGTATTCCAAAAGAAAACCTTAACAAGTTAGGAACGCCATTCTTCACGACCAAAGACTTTGGGACTGGCTTGGGGTTGGCAACATCATACAAAATTGCAGAGTCTCATAACGCAAAGATTCATATCAATTCTAGTTCGAGTGGGACAACATTTTGTATACTATTTCCGATACCTGAGCAGGAACAGGGTGAAATGATTGCATAATTGGTTGTCGTTCCCACTTATGGTATGCTTTTTCATAGGCAGAGAGTTTGTTGGCGCAAAGTCCTATACTGACACTAAGGTGGATACACTTGTGGATTCCTCACCAGGCACGTTGGGCACACTCAAGGAGTTGGCTGCCCCCCTTGATCTTATCCAATGCAACCTCAGCCAACAAATAGTCTAAAACAAGCTAGGAATCTTTGATTCCCACACAGATACATTAACTGGGCGAAATGCTCAGAGGATCCATACGCTTGCTCGTTGGGGTATCGATCGATGAATTGAGTGGAATACGCTAGGGTCCTTACTATTATAATAGGGGCAAGCCTTTTATAGATTAAAAGGCTTGCCCCTATTATGCAAGAAGATATAGATTATTTTGTGTTTTATTGATAGTATTATTCATTAAGCAATACATAATCCGTGCAACCAACTTCAGGGTAATCATTTTGAGAAAGGTTTTGGTTTTAGGGTGAGCTTATACAGTGAACATGATTTGGAAAAGAGAATTTTAGAAAAATCAGCAATTGATTTGTTTATAAGCTGCTTTAAGGAAACATACGGGATGGGATATAGACTTGTTTTACAACAAGAGCGACCAGATGCGATTGTCGTAGATGAAAGCGGGAGAAGATTAGGGATTGAAGTAACGTATCTATTTTATGATGTGACCGAAGCCAAAATGCTTCTTGGTAGATCTGAACAACAAATGCACGGACTAGAGAATTTTGATTGTTACATAAAGGTATTGAATTCATTATTAGAAAAGAAATCTATAGCAGGACGAGGTTATTCAACCGAATATCCATGCTCGCTTTTAATTCGGAATTCTTCACCGATATGGGCTAAAGAGGATTTCTGCGGGGCTATTTCTAGGATAAAGGTTCCAATAAATCAATATAAGAATATATGGTTACTTACTAGAGATAGATTTTCGGCTTGGGGTTTAATTCGACTAGAATAGGTATAGCCTGGGTTGCGTGGAGCAAAATGGAAAATAACTTTTGCTAATTTGTTTGTTGATGTAATATAATTTTTATCCTTATTCATATTAAGTTTGACATGATACATGCAAGTGAGTTTTTTAGTTCTAGATTCAATTTGTTATACGGAAAGTCAATAGACAAAACATGCCAGCTTATGGACTCAGCTTGTATAGAAAAAAGAACGATGTACATATTAATATCAAACAGTTAGGAGGAATTAATTTGACAGTTCAAGCAGACATGGAAAAAGCAGTAGCCGCTGCACAATCGGCACTTGGAACCTACGAAGCTTTTTCAACCTCAACCCTAGACGAGTCCGCTAAACAAATGTTTAAGGAAATGTCCAGTGATATGGAACGTCATGTTGGGCAACTGAGAGGACGGTTAAATTACGTAACTCAGAATAACGCTATGAATAAGCCTTTAAGCTAGAACACATCTAAAAACTGGGCCTCAAATGATAGAGTAGGAGTAAGGCCTCGTCGTAATGCGGGGTCTTACTCTGTTTTATATTACGACAAAACATTACCTTTTTTACGGTTGCCGTTATCGTTTCCCTAGACTAGAATAACCAAGCGTGCAATGCAATTCTAGTATGAAACGAGGTTTTCTTGAGTGAAACTCACACCTCCTTATACAAAATGGTTTCTCGGTCTGCAACAATCATCTACATTACCACCACCGAATGCCATTTGTGTTTCAGGAATATCTTACCTACATAAGAGTAGACGTTTTATTTCATACTACTTTTTGTACACATCAAAGGAGGGTATTATATGACCGTTCAACAAGATTTACAGAAAGCAGTTGCTGCTGCTCAATCTGCGTTGGGGACCTATGCTACATTTGCAGAATCCACACAAGACCAATCCGCTAAACAAATGTTTAAGGACATGACAGGGGATATGTACAAACATGTGGCGATGTTAAATAGTCGAATAGGGTATGTAACGGAAAATAACGGCTTGAACCAAAAAGATCAAGCCTAAAACTACTTAGAATAGTCTAGGGTATAAAAGACAAAAACCAAAAAATCATTAGTCCAAATATCCATTTAGATACCGAAAAAGCAGTTCACTGTAAGAGGCTGCTTTTTCGTGTCTGAAGGACTGGGTTCAGTTCAAAGTAAGGGATTGCATTTTGGAGTTGAAAATCAAAAGTAGGATAATGGGAAGCTGGTTCCCAACTCTAAGATTGTTGCACAAAATAAGAACGTTGCGACATAACTTTAAATACTGATTATGCTCATACTCAATAGCTTTAATGTCTACTTATTGATTAAATCTGTACCGTATGAGTTATCGATTGCACAAAGCCATTCACCGTATGAATTTTTCTTAAATACATATGTTGCCTTTCTATCCATAGAATATTCGGAATCCTTTTTATCGGCAGCAAGTAGGGTTTGGGAAATAACTAACGCAGTGTCTCCAGCTTCTAAAATAATCATTTCTCCCTGTGTTGGGACAACACTGTTATTGAAATATTTTGCAATTGCAATAAATGCTTTTTTGATTTCCTCTTTACCTCGTGCAATCATTCCAGGCTTTACAACCAGAATTGCATCATCAGTATAATAATTCACCAGGGTATTAAAATCTTCCTGCTTTATCGCAAGATCACACTTTTTGATAAACTCTTTTAATTCGTGTTCCATATATTCCTCATATTCCTCCCAAAATTAACTTTTGTCGCGCTAAATCCTACGAATGCGTCACAATGTTAATTATACCACATGAAAAAAATCCAATTACTCTACTATTGTCGCATTCGTAGGATAAAGTGAACAATTAGTACATGAACGGAGCATTAAAATGATAAAGACAAATGACGCTAAAGAAGTTATAGACATTCGCGCCTTTTTCCTTAAACTACCATTATTATCAAAATATGTAACGATAACGTCTTCGCATTATCCACATGAACAAATATAAGCTAGAACTATAAAAGTCTTGGCTTATATTTGATATAAAAAGCATCCTTGGTAAGCCTAAGTGGCATCTAAGATGCTTTTCTCATCGGTCTTCAAGTAATAGTTTCTTGTGGGAAGATTCTTCGCTTGGCTCAGAATGACACGTCAGCTTTTTCCTATTCATTAAGAATGAGGAGAAAACTATAAATCAAAAAGCGCAAAAAGGTAAACGAGAATTCTGCGTACCCAATTTCGAAGAAATATATAATAATGATTCGACAAGTACCTGTCCCTTCCTGAAAAACCACTTTATACGTCTTTCGAAAATTGATTTGTTCTCCCCATTTTATAGGCAAGTTTAATCATCTCTTGTTCTTCTTCGGTGATTTTTCGGGCATACATTTTTTCGAATTGCTGAAGAAGTTTATCGGTGTCTATCACTCTTATTCGGCGTTTTGGTCTAATTGTCCTGTGGGATGGGTCATAGGGTTTTGGTTGAATCGATGAATTGTATACTTTTTTATATATTTCAGCCGTATAAAAAGCATCATGAAGTGCATTGTGAAATGCATATGTAATTGGGATATGGAGCAACTCAACAGCATGTTGAAGACGTAATAAGTTTTTTTGAGAAAGATTGAAATGCATGGAGACATAGGGTTGTAAGTTGATAACCCTTTTCGGTAAAAACCTGTGGCTTAATTGATGATCTTCGACATTTCTAAATAGTTCTGTTATTTCGGACATGCCCCAAGTACAAAATATAGAATCGCTCTCATTGATAAACGTTGTATACGCCTTATAAATCTCAGGAAAGGGTTCTTCAGTTAGAAGCTGCTCTGTGGTGATACCGGTCAATTCAGTGACAAATGGATTGACTCTTGTGTAGAAGGTTGGCTTTACGTAACGGTTAAAAGTGCCTACGGTGTTAAATTCCAAATCTAATTTGATGGCACCAATTTGAATGATTTCAAAGGGATGGGGAGATCGTTTTCTTTCAAAATTCTGTAAAGAAGAAACGTCTTGATTAAATTCTAAATCAAATATAATAAAAGACATATTAGAACTCCTTTAACCACCTGATTTCCTTTATTTTTGGCTGGATACAAGGATGCTATCCGCACCCGATTAAAAGGTCTTACGCAAAGTGATCAAATGAGAAAGAATCAGTAGTAAAGGGAAATTTTCATCCCATGAACTACTGGTTATTCTTAGAAGGCGGTTTTAGTTAAAGGAGACCTTATCTACCGGTTATTTGAAAGAATTGCCAAAGGAGGGGAACGTATGAATTCCATTGTGCTTGGTTTTCAGGATATTGACAAAACAAAACTCATGGTTGTTGGGGGTAAGGGCGCGAACCTGGGGGAACTTTCCAAGATTGAAGGAATACGCGTACCGGATGGCTTTTGTATTTCTACTGAAGCCTTTAAAAGAATCAGTGGGGAAACGCCGTCGATTAACGAATTACTTGATCAGTTATCACTTCTAAAGGTGGAAGACCGGGATAAAATCGGTGAACTTAGCAGGAAGATTCGACAAATCATTATGGAAGTAGAAATTCCTTCCGATATTGTGAAAGCAGTTGCTCACTATCTCTCCCAGTTTGGCGATGAACATGCTTATGCAGTGCGTTCTAGTGCGACTGCTGAAGATTTACCACATGCCTCTTTTGCTGGTCAACAAGACACTTATTTGAATATCATCGGAAAAGAAGCAATCCTAAAGTATATCAGCAAATGTTGGGCTTCCCTATTTACGGATCGTGCGGTAATCTACCGAATGCAAAACAGATTTGACCACAGCCAAGTTTATATATCCGTTATCGTTCAAAGGATGGTTTTCCCACAGGCTTCAGGGATTTTATTTACCGCTGATCCGATTACTTCTAACCGAAAGCTGCTAACTATCGATGCCAGTTTTGGACTTGGAGAAGCACTGGTCTCTGGCTTGGTATCTGCCGATTGTTATAAAGTACAGGAAGAGGAAATAGTCGATAAGATGATAGCGACCAAAAAATTGGCTATCTATGAACTAAAAGAAGGCGGAACAGAGACACATGAGATCGATCCTGATCAGCAAAAGACTCAAACACTTACTGAACAACAAATTTTAGAACTAGCACGCATAGGAAGACAGATCGAAGCTTATTTTGGTTACCCACAAGATATCGAATGGTGTTTGGTTAATGATACATTTTATATTGTCCAGAGTCGGCCAATCACTACTTTATACCCCATCCCTGAAGCGAATGATCAAGAAAATCACGTGTACGTATCTGTCGGTCATCAACAAATGATGACCGACCCCTTGAAACCATTGGGAATGTCTTTATTCCAATTAACATCTTTTGGACCCAGGTTTAAAGCTGGTGGAAGGTTGTTTGTTGATGTTACACATATGCTGGCTTCCCCTGACAGCAGAAAAACGTTATTAAATAACATGGGAGAACACGATCCGCTCATGAAAGACGCACTTATGACCATAATAGAGCGAGGAGATTTCATAAAATCTTTACCAAATGATAAGCAAGAACAGAGCAATAAAAGTGTGTCGTCTGCGGATTCTCAAGCACAAATCGAAAACGACCCGACAATCGTTTCTGATTTGATTAAGAGTAGTCAAACATCGATAGAAAAGTTAAAACATAACATCCAAACGAAATCAGGATCGGATTTATTAGATTTTATTCTGGAAGATTTACAGATATTAAAAAAGATTTTATTTGACCCACAAAGTTTTAGTGTGTTTATGGCTGCTATAGATGCTTCATCATGGATCAATGAAAATATGAACAAGTGGTTAGGTGAAAGAAACGTAGCAGACACGCTTTCTCAATCTGTACCAAACAATATTACTTCGGAAATGGGTCTGGACTTATTGGATGTCGCAGATGTGATTCGTCCTTATCCGGAAGTAATTGATTATTTACAACATGTAAAAGATGATAACTTTTTGGAGAAAATAGTTAAGTTTGATGGTGGACAGGAAACCCAAGACGCTATCTATGCTTTTCTCAACAAATACGGAATGCGCTGTGCCGGAGAAATCGATATTACTAAAACTCGTTGGAGTGAAAAACCAACTACACTTGTCCCCATGATTCTCAGTAACATCAAAAACCATGAGCCTAATGCTAGCAATCGGAAATTTGAGCAAGGGCGACAGGAAGCTTTGAAAAAAGAACAAGAGTTATTAGAGCAATTGAAGCAATTACCGGATGGTAAACAAAAAGCCAAAGAAACAAAACGAATGATTGACCTAATCCGGAATTTCATCGGTTATCGTGAATATCCAAAATACGGCATAGTTAATCGATACTTCGTTTATAAACAGGCTTTAATGAAAGAAGCCGAAAAACTTGTACAAGCCAACGTTATTCATGAAAAAGAAGATATTTACTACCTCACTTTTGAAGAACTTCGCGAAGTCGTATGCACAAATAAACTGGATTACCAGATCATTAGCAAACGAAAAGACGAGTATAAATTATATGAAAAACTGACTCCGCCACGTGTTATCACGTCTGATGGTGAAATCATTGCAGGTGAGTACAAACGAGAAAATCTCCCTGCCGAAGCTATTGTAGGTCTGCCTGTTTCTTCCGGAGTCATAGAGGGACGAGCACGTGTCATCTTAAACATGGAAGATGCTGATCTAGAAGCTGGAGATATATTAGTGACCTCCTTTACTGACCCTAGCTGGACACCATTGTTTGTATCCATAAAAGGCCTAGTCACCGAAGTTGGTGGATTGATGACTCATGGAGCAGTTATCGCACGTGAATATGGCTTACCAGCAGTTGTTGGAGTGGAAAATGCTACCAAAATAATCAAAGACGGCCAGAGAATCCGGGTAAATGGAACTGAAGGCTATGTAGAAATCCTATGATGGGGAAGACGTTGTCTTCCTCCTGGAGAATTAAATAAAAGATGAAAGCTAGGAAGGCGGTCCAATCAGGGTCGCTTTCTCAGACGGAAAAAAGTAATTACATGAGTCAATTTCATAATTATGAGAGTCACTAAAATCTGGTTTTTTCATATTAGGATCAATAGAGTTGCCTAACGTATTTCTACTTGAATTTCCCAAAAAAGTTTTATGTAAAATTCTGGAGGACTTCGTATCTGGGCAGGCGATATCAGTTTGCTACCGATGAAGCAAAACTAAAATATGCTTAGGTTCATATGGAAAACTCTTGAAAAGTATGCGAACAAGCGATTTGAAGATTCTTTGAGTAATTGTTTCTAATTACCACATGATTTGATAACAGAAATGACTACAACATCAAATAGCCCCTACAGAAAAAGCGAAAGCTAACCCAATAAGAGTTAGCTGATTATAGGACTTCCATTCAGTACATCATTGATATTGAAACCGGGCGAAAGGTTCCGTGTATCCAGACGTTTGCGCGGTTCGTATCTGGGCTCAGGGTGTCGATCGATGAATTGAGCGGGAGTCATAAATTACCAAGATACTATTTAGCATAAATATGTAAATATATAGTATAATATGTCGACATCATTTAGTCCTTCCGTTTTATGGCCGGAGGGACCTTTTTTTAATTGGTACTATATATAGTTCTCTGAGAGGTGAGATAAATGTTCATTAGTTCAATGCTATTACACAGGGTCGAGGGACCCTTCGATAACGATGTTATGTAGAGTTGTGAATATCAACATCGGCTGTTGCGGAGCAAATTAGCTTTTCAAGAAGAACTCTTTACAATATTAAGCTTGCCCTTAAATTCATAGAAAATCTTCAAGAGGAAGATGCAAAAATAGACCCGTTTGAGCGTATCGCAATTCTTGAAGAAAGAATCAAAGAGTACGATGTAGCTATCAAGAGAATGCAGGTTAGGGATGTCTATATTGAAAAACTCAAAAATGAAGTTAATAAGCTTAATGAGGACATCACTCAAAATATTCAAGCGTACAATACTCTGGATGAAACCAATCTAAGGCTTTCACTAGAAATAGCCGAACTGAAGGGTTTGGAAACAAAAGTAGTTAAAATGAGCAAAAGAAGCAAAAATCAGGAGTGATGTCCCTTCACTTTGGACAAGTGAATAATCCAGAGTAAATTGAGCCATTGTTCCGGATTTTTTGAGCCACCCGTCCGGATGGCGAGCCACTTTATAATTTCCCCAAAGTAGGATAATGTGAACTTCGAATTTTAACTGCTTTTTCCAGAATCATATTTTAAAAAATAGAGTAAAGCTCTTGTTTATATTTGTGTCTATTCCTTGCATTAAAGGGTGATATATCCGATGGTTTTCCGAAACACATTATCGTCTCAACCAACGCATTACACGTTTCTTCCACAAATAATTAGCCCAAAACATAACCAAGCAACACCAACGACTCTGTCAGTTGGAAACCACATGATCTTCCATGTCTTTTAATGAAACGACTGCCCTGCGGTTTGAGGATATATCTACTGAATCTGAGATAATGAATCCTACTTCATCTAATCTAGAAACTATTAAATAAGGATATTACTCTCCTTCGAGCGATGTCCCTATTTTTGATTACTTTCGAATAATTCACAAAACTTTTCCAAACCCTTAATAATGCAGTCAATATCTTCTGGATTAGCATTTTCAATTAATTTATCAAAGAATTCCAGACCAATATTCATTGTGTCGGCATAATCAGAGGATAATGATAATTTGACAATTCTCCGATTATCTTTTGGTATTTCACGTATAACAATTCCTTGATCCTCTAATTCACTGACAATACCACTAACTGTCCCCTTTGATAAGGATAACCGATCACTTAGTTCATGTAAAGTAATGAATGGGGTCAACTTTAATTCAGAAACGAGTAATAACTTAGATTCTGTGAGATTATGCTGCTTATTGTTTTTTACGATTAAATCCCTTAAGTTCTTCCTAATAGCGCGGAACAAATCCAATATTCGCTTAGGCTTTTCTGTTTTGTTCTGAAGTAAATCCACCATATATTCCTTCCCCTTTATGAGCCGAGTTTATCTGAGCTCATAGGCAAACTGACTTTTTTCTTGGAGCTCATAATAAAAGTTAATCCAAGTGCAAGGGCAGTTATAGCACTCGTTATGAATATAGCATAGTCAATTGCGTTAGTATATGCTTGCTTTTGGATTATACCCGCCAAAGTAGACAATGCAGCGGCTTTTGCCGCTGATTGAGATAACCCCCTTTGAACATACAACGATTGAATCTTATTAATATACACCACTGCAGTATTGTTAAATACTGTGATTTGGTTAGACATATGATTGTAGTTTAAAGTTAACTGACTTTGTAAGATATTCGTAATAATAGTGATGCTGAGAGAACCGCTAATTTGTTTTAATGTATTCGAAATTGCTGATGCTTTAGCTATTTTTTGCAGTGGTATAGCATTTAATCCTACAGTTGCGATAGGCATAATAGCAATTCCAAGACCAATGCCCCGAATCGCTAGTAATAGAGTAATTGTTTCCTTGCTCATATCCACATTTACAAAGGCAAGTTTATATGAAGCAAAAGCAAGAATCATAAGGCCAGGGATAACTACGGGCTTTGCACCTAATTTATCAAAAAGAACGCCACTTATTGGCATCATGACTCCAGTAGCAATTGCTGCTGGAAAAAGAATTATGCCGGTTTGCATAGCTGAATAACCAGAAATGTTTTGTAGAAACAAAGGCATAATATACGATCCACCCATTAATGCGAATGTCAAGATCGAGGAGACGATCTGACTGATACTAAAATCATAATATTTGAACACTCGTAAATCCACTAAGGGGTCTGGATGCATTAATTCATAGATAATAAATAAAACAAAACTGCAACATCCCAAGCTAATTAGCAATGGATAAGATATATCGTTCCAATCGATATTTGTGCCTTGACCTAATACATATAATATGCTGACAATAGCCACCGTTGAAGAGATAAGTCCTACATAGTCAAATGATTTAGCCGGTTTACGAGGTGAATCGGTTAGAAAGATCGTTGCTAAGAAAATGCCAATTATCCCAATAGGGATTTTAATAAAAAAGATTAATCTCCAGTCTAGATTTTGAATGACATATCCGCCAAGAGTCGGTCCAATGGCAGGGGCTGCCATCGCTGCAATTCCATAGAAGCCCATAGCTAATCCGCGTTCTTTAAGTGGGAAAAGCCCATAGATAATAGACATACCAACAGGTTGTAGCATGCCCCCTCCCATCGCTTGTATTATTCGAAATACAATCATCGAGGAGTTGCTCCAGGCAACGCCACACAGTCCAGAACCTATTGTAAAAATTGCCAGAGATACTATGTAAACTTTTTTGTTTCCGAAGGTTTCGCTCAGGTACCCGGATAATGGAATTATTGCACCTAATGCAAGAGTATAGGCAGTTAATACCCATTTTATACTGTCAACATTTACGGCGAAGACCGCCATCAATTTTGGTATGGCAATATTCAATACGCTTGAATCTAAGACTGCCATAAATGTACCTATTATAACCACAAACAAGCCGAGCCATTTTACTATAGGTTCGCTATTTTCTTGATCCATTCTATGCCTCCATCTCTTAAGCAACAATATGTTCTATACCTAAATGTTTTGTAAAATACATTTAGGTATAGAACTATTTTAGCGGGGAGTTCTGGTAGAGTCAATAATAAATGTAAAGACGATCTTTTCAATTGACTTATAAAATATATAATAATACAATAGATTTTGAACAGAACTGTTCTGCATCGAACTATATTAATTCATTTGATTAAAGTTATTGGCAATAATTAGTTCAAACTATGATTGGGATTAAATATACTATGGCAAGTACAAAATAGAACAAGGTACTATAAGAAACGGGGGGGCAAGTCATGCGACGTGAATTTCCGCTTGTAATTTCAATTAGCCGTCAATTAGGCAGCGGTGGTAGCGAACTAGGAAAAAATATTGCAAATAAACTAAACTTTTTATTCCTTGATCGTGAAATTGTTCGTGCAGCAGCGGACAAATTTGGCATCCTTGATGAAGAATTAGTTAATAACGATGAAAAAATCAACTCAGTTTGGAAAACCCTACTACATAGCCTCCAATATGCAGATTTATCTTATACTCCTGTACCGAATCTAATAGTACCAAATGATAGAGAGATATATGAAGTAGAAGCTGGCATCATATTAAAAACAGCAAGCGCGAAACCAGTTGTTATTGTAGGTAGAGGTGCTTCATACATTCTTAAAGACCATCCCAAGCACATCAGTATTTTTTTGCATGCTGACATCGAATTTCGCCAATTGAGAACTCAAAAAATGTTCAATCTTTCTACGACAAAGGCCTTAAAGCTTATAAACGAGACAGATATTGCTCGCCAGAGACATCTTCATAAGTTTACTGGTCAAGACATGTATGATACAAGAAATTACAACCTAACTATTGATACGAGCATTGTTGGGCTTGACAATGCGGAAAAAACTATTATTCAATATATTCAACTACGAGATCCTAGTCTGCTCAAATAAACATAGTTACTCTCACTTCTGCGCCTTTGTATACACATGAATCACTCCCCCCAAACTAACTCTAAAACTACTACTCCCCAATTTTCTCAAGTTCCCCTAATTCTTATTTTGCGCATTAGATGCATTGCGGGTGAAATTCAAGACAGCGCCGTCCATGGCGCTGTCTGAGTCTGGAGGCACGATACGTCGTAGAACAGAGGGTTTGAGACATCGGAGAGAATATGAATGTAATAACCCGATGTCGCAAACCCTCGGGACGTTATAAGACATGGCAATATCGGAGGATTTTATTAAGTCCAAATCGAGGACAGCTATGTGAATCGGATTTGTCAAGGCTCTAGTCTGTGGTCCGACAAAAGGCACAGAAGCTCAAAAATATTTGGAATACAGAATTGAACCTTAAATTTAGCTGATGGTCCTTTTAAATAAATATTTATTAAAAAGTATTCCCATAGTGATTCCAAAAATTATTGCACCCAATATTTGAACATAGTAATCACTTATAGGTCTTAGTTCTATATATTTACCCTCAACAGTAACCGTAAATGCGAATTCAAGCGGTGCCCATGCCAAAATACCCACGCACGCGCTTTTTATTACTAAATAATCCAGACCTATTTGTTTTATTTTATAATACAAAATTACACCAACAGAGCCACCAACAATAAAGTTCACAATTAGACCCAGAATTGGTGTAGGTCTGTTAAACGTAACAAGGAGACTATCCAAATTATAAATACTATACTTACCAATACCAAAAAAAACTAACGCTCGCGTCACAATCTCACCTGCTATTGTAGATAAAGCACCTAAAAGAGCAGCCATTAACGGTTTATCGAATTTCAGAATAACTCCCCCATTTTTAGTAAGATAACATAACTATTAGTGTGCGGAGTGTTGAACATTGTATCTCCTTAGGACGCTAAAGATAATTCGAATGTAATGAGTATTTGCATCGTGCAATCATCTTATACCATAACTGTTTCATGGCTCGTCTAGTAAGTTGCCACATCTTATAACACGGCATTCACGAAACTTGCCAAGATGAATGTGGTTGGGACGCTTCGTGAATGCCTAGAACGTTATGTGAATGGACTATCGTCAGTTCGCATTATTCTTATACTGCCTACATCCATCATTTGATGATTGCATCCGTTAAAGAAGAAAAAAGGTAAGCAAATTGCTTATTAATTTGCTTACCTTTTACTGCTAATTTGAACTTTTGCACCCCAAAACTGAACCGCTTAATGGCAGTAGCAATTCTCCTTTTTGCTGCTTGAAATGTGTTAGGTTTTTTTTAATTGTGCAAAAGTTTAACGTTGTTATTAGCTCGAAAACGTTTTCGGGCACTTAATAAGATTTGATTTTTGTGCAAATCAAAATTACGCTCTAAAATCCCTCTACTCGGCTAGACCTAAGGTTTAAAGAGCTTTGCGCAAAATTGCAACTCATCATAAACGATGATTGGGTAAGTGAATTAAAACTAGACGGGATTCGTATACTCGTACTCTACGATGAATTGGGACTATGTCTATTTTCCGAATGATTCGCTTAAATGCAAGATCAAATATCGAATGTTAACTAAAGCAGGACTTTTGAGACTTCCTCGTTCCTATAGTTTGCCAGTTAAAATGGTTAGTGGGAGATGTAGAAAAGGAGAGCTTAATTGCTCTCCTTTTTGTTCGAGTATTATGGACGGATGGCGGATTCGGTCTATTTGCGAAATTTACGACTTGAAAATTTGTATAGGAGAAATGAAACCACCAAGAAGACCGTAACATTGGTTGCTACCGATGCAGTTGAAATGGCGTTGGATAGAATAAGAAGCGCTATAACGACGAAGATTGACTGTTTCCACATGGGCGATATTCCTCCATTTACCTCTTGTATACATTTTCATAGCTTTCTATATTCGACTGATATTCCTACAATACGTAATTTTAATGGTTTTACGACTATTTGGCAACACATAATGAATAGCCGCCAGACTGAACGGTTGTGGGCGTTAATTATTCATTCGCCTTTTTAATATCAAAGACGAATCTTTCGATCTCCCTCACTGATTAAATCAACCCCGATTAGGCTTGCTGTACGCCGTTTCGAACTGCTGCCTTGATGATATAGTAGAAGAGGGCGGCGAGCGAGCTAGAAAGCCAGTAAAATAAAATTCACGCTTTGATGAAAGGATTTCAAAATATGAAGAAGACATTTTAATACCGTTAATACCCAAGTCTAGTGCATGTGAATCCCCATGTGATTTGGACTGTGATTTAGTGTTTTGCACCTCTGAAGTGAACCCGTTGACTAAAAATTGGGGATTCTATTGTTGAAATGGAAACAAAAATTTAATATAATATTGTTAATGTACCAACGGGTGGGAGGACAGGTCATGAACAAGGAAGAACAGGTCATGACGGGTTTCAGGGACTTATTAAACAAGATGGTTTGGCTTAATAAGTTTAAGATGGAAGACAGTCTTAAGGGTTATAAGTCTTCTGAAGTACATTGCATCGAATACATTGGAAGAAATATAGATTCCAACGTGACAAAACTTGCAGAGTCCTTTTATATGACTAGTGGTGCCATAAGTAAAATAACTAAGAAGCTCATAAAAAAAGGCATTATCGAAAGCTACCAGAAGCCTGATAATAAGAAAGAAATCTATTTTAGGCTTACTGAGCAAGGGAAAGTAATTTATAAAATCCATGAGGAACTGCACAAAGAGTTTCAAGAGCGGGATAAAGCCGTATTTGAGCAGGTAACCGAGGAACAATTTGACAGTATGCTTAGCTTCGTGGAAAAGTATAGTAGGCATTTGGATGCAGAAATAAAGAAACTGGGTATAGATATTAAGTCGGAATAAATTTGAATAATAAAAATGAAACCACAGGCAGCCCAACTCTATTGAGAATGGGCTGCCTGTGGTTTCATTTTTATTGCTATTATTTTGTTGACAAGGAAACAAAACTATAATACGATAAATATGTTTCCGAGGAAGCAAAATAATAACTTTTGAGGGGAGAATTTAAGTGTTCATATTTAGAACGGACAATGAACAGAACACAGAACAAACCGTAGATAAAAAGGCTTTAATATTCGGTCTTATGTCTGTGTTTCTTTGCGGAATAGGCTTCACTATCATAGCACCTGTCGTCCCATTCTTAGTGCAGCCTTATACAAGCAATCCGGGAGAACAAGCTATAGTTGTTACGCTGCTGACCTCTGTTTATGCAGTCTGCGTGTTTTTTGCGGCCCCCGGACTTGGAGCTTTGAGCGATAGATATGGCCGTCGTCCAGTACTCTTAGTATGCCTTTTGGGTTCCGCAATCGGGTACTTAGTTTTTGGCATAGGAGGAGCTCTATGGGTACTATTTGCTGGGCGCATAATAGATGGTATAACAGGCGGGACCATAAGCACTATCTTCGCATATTTTGCAGACATCATTCCTCCAGAACAGAGAACCAAATACTTTGGGTGGGTGAGTGCGGTTGTAGGTGTAGGCACCGTCATTGGTCCAACTCTAGGCGGATTACTTGCCAGGTTTGGTTATTCTGTACCTATGTATTTTGGAGCAATAATAACTTTATTAAATGTTGTTTATGGATTCTTTTTTATGCCTGAGAGCCTTGACAAGAATAATAGATTGAAAAAAATTACCTTTTCAAGACTGAATCCATTCACACAGCTTATAAACGTACTTTCCATGAAAAACTTAAAAAGGCTACTTGTCTCAGCGTTCTTACTTTGGATCCCCAACGGATCTTTACAGGCAGTTTTTTCACAATTTACAATGGATACTTTCAGTTGGAAGCCTGCACTAATCGGACTTATGTTTTCAATTATGGGCGTCCAAGACATTATTTCACAAGGTTTCATAATGCCAAAGCTTTTGATAAAACTTAGTGATAAACAGATCGCAATTCTTGGAATGGTTTCGGAGATTATAGGCTACAGTCTTATTGCAGCATCGGCTTTATTCTCGTTCTATCCTCTTTTTATCGCTGGAATGTTTATATTTGGTTTTGGAGATTCGATCTTTGGGCCTTCATTCAATGGGATGGTCTCCAAGTCTGTCGATTCTAGTGAACAAGGAAGGATTCAAGGAGGTAGCCAATCTATTCAGGCTTTAGCAAGAATGATTGGGCCTATCATTGGTGGTCAAATCTATGTATCACTTGGTCATGCCGCACCCGCTTTTATGGGTATGATCCTTATAGCAGCGGCAATACCAGTTTTGTATAAGGGTACGCATGTAAATATGTAAACTACCTACTTTCTTTAGGCAAGTATCCACTTTCATTTTCGATTATAGAGGGGGTGAGCGCAAATTCGCCTCGATTCTTGATATTTTTCAGTTAATGTTCAGCTAATTTTAAGGTACTAATCAGTCCTATCCCCAATAATAGAGGAAAGGTTTTCTAGAGGATGGAAAAGTGAACTTGATTCGAAATCTTAATTAGTACAAAAAAATGAGTTTACTTGCGGTTATTTTCCTGATTTTTCATTTCATTGTTTAGTATTGATTCTGGCGGGAAGAAGATGCTACAGAAGTAGCAAAGAAAACTCTAGAGTTTAAGAAGGTAAACCATTAGGTCTAGGTGTTGGCCAGGAGTTATACTATTCATCGTTTTATAAAGGTTTCTTTTTATTTCTCCGATAGCTTTAACCCTGTTCTGAAAAGATTCCCTACAACCTCATTTAAGCTATAATAGTTAGCACCCATCATAATAATGGGATTCAGTTTCAACGGGTTTGGCTTACCATCTGTGATGCAGTCCTCATTAACATATACAGCAACAATCTCTCCTAAAAACATTTCAAAATCAAATAAAGGAATAACCTGAATTACTTTGCAGAGGAAATTCATTGAGCATTCCTTTATCATTGGTGCTCTTCCCAATTCGTCATAGAAGGGAGTAAATAAGCTTGACTTATCGACTGTTTTTCCTGACACAATTCCACAATAATCTGTCTGTTCAACCATGGAAGTCGGGGGAATGTTCACGCTAAAGTACCCGTTTTCCTTAACCCCTGGTGTTGTATAATGGGTGCTTTTTAATGAAACATAAAGCACTGGCTTCAAACTTACTACCCCACATGCTCCCACAGTAACATAATTGGGCTTTCCATTAACATCTGCTCCAATAATCATCGTTGGAAAGGGACCAAAAGGTTGATTTTGAATTTTAATCTTTTTCATGTTAAACCCCCTATTCATTTGTCTGCTATTTGATGCGGCTCTATTACTATACCGCAGATGCCAATAAAGTTATTAACTTTTTCTTTATTATGCACTAAGATATAGATACAGCATGAATATTTTTGATTTTCTCCAAAGAATGAGCCACCTCAATTGGGTGGCTTGAATTTCGTTTTTTAACGATCGTTACCCGTTGTTTAATGTATTTATTCAAACATTTCCATTGTAGAATGCAACAATCTCATTTATTATCAGACCTTAAAAATAACCCCATCCTAATAATAGACAGGGTTAACACGTAAAACTACAAATAAAGTCGTTTAAGAACTGGCCATGTAGTTACTTCTGCACTATCTGAATAAGGTTGCCGCATGTATCATCGAAGACGGCTATTGTGACTTCGCCCATTTCTGTCGGTTCCATAGTAAACTTCACGCCTTTTTCCATTAATCGTTTGTACTCTTTGCGAATATCTGCAACGCCAAACATTGTTGCTGGGATGCCATCGGCAAATATCTTCTTTTGATAATCCTTTGCGGCAGGATGGTCATTCGGTTCAATTAAAAGCTCGGTACCGTCTTGATCATCGGGAGAAACAAGCGTTATCCACCTAAATTCTCCGACGGGAACGTCCTCCTTTTTTACAAACCCCAACTTTTCTGAATAAAACTCCAGTGCCTTGTCTTGATCTTGTACGAATATACTTGTAACAATGATTTTCATACTGTTTTTACCTCCATTGATATTTGTGACGCATAGTGCTGTGCTAACAATCTGGCTGCAAGCAAAACAACTCGAACATTCGTCAGAAGACCTGATCGATTTTATAAAATTACTCTATCCATCCTTTCAGCAAATTTTTAAGTGGTTGGTTATTGAATATAACTACTCGATATTTTCCCTTTCGTTTTGATATTACGAGTCCTGCATCTTCCAATACAGAAAGATGTTTAGCTATAGCTTGTCGCGAAACGGAAAGGTCATGCTTCATAATGAGACGCACCGTAAGTTCATACAACGTCAGCTCGTTGAGTTCGGATAGTTCGTCTAATATAAGCCGCCGAGTCGAGTCGCCAAGTGCTTTGAATATAGCGTCTTTGTCCTTATTCATATATCTATCATAAGCAACTCCGTGGTTGCTTGTCAAGTATAAGCAACTGTATGATTGCGTCAGTAAGTTGGTCAAGGGTTGATGGATAATAAAAATAAAATGCCGTTAAAAGGGCTAGAAGGGCTCTTTCAACGGTATTTTATCTTGGAACTTTTTTGAATTTGCACTTGCTTTGAACAGCTTGTTTTGGTTTTTTCTAATTGGAACTGGCAGGAGGCAACTGGCTTTCCTCTCGGATCTCAATGTTAATTTGGTTCCTAACTTCAGTGATATCTGGATAGAGCGTAAAGTGTGTTATGCCATAATGCTTAAGTTGGTTTAAGATTAAAGGGATTTTATCCTCGGCGACACATATCTCAAGGAGATAGTTCGATGCGTCTGTGAAGAGATTTAGTGGTGTAATCTCTCGTTCATGAGGGAATACGGTGAAAACTCCTTTTTGAGCTACGATGTGTGGATTGTTCAAGGGACCGATGACAGCAGCAGGTTTCTTATTAGCAAGTATTTCAGCATTTGGTCCAAAGTAAAGGCTAACAACTTCTTCATCGACATTTGGAATATAGCCTGGTTTAACAAAACTATGAAAGGAGAATGCTTCATTGAGTCGAACTGGGTTCAAAATCCATACTGCAGCATCTTTTCCTGCATCGCTCGGACCCCGACCATCCAATGCAAAGAAAAGGCCAGTGAGCGCATCACGGCTCCAATCCAATATTCGGGTCGGCACTCCGTAGTGTTGCATCATAAAGAGCCAGTGCCAATAAGCAGCCTGACCATTTGGTATGGGGAAAGAGGGTAACTCCTGTACAAAAGGAATAGCGTAGGATTTAAATTTAGATAGAAAGATAACTTCCATTAGTGGATTGAACGGTGGTCGAGTGATAGAAGGTATTAGATCCCATCGACTTTCTGGCGGGTTTAACGGCTGGTTTAGTTGTTTTTGCCCACGGTACCATAATTCACATCTATCCGGCGTAGAGCATATCCTCTGGAATGCTTCGTCTACGGCGTTTAAATACTCTTCAACACTGTGAACCTCCCCTACAATGTATGAAGGTGGAGTACAAAGAGTGTGGACTAGAATAAAGTAAATAGGAACAAATAATTAACCTCCTTGAGGTTGTTTGATTCATGGAGTTTCGCCAAGCTATTCAATAAAAATAATTTTTAAGCTTTTATTCTTAATGTGAAAGTAATTCCATAAAATTGTTAAATTCCAAACTTACTGGTATCATTTAAGAATCCACATGCAGGTCTAATCGGGCTGTGGTTTTAGAAACAGACAAATTGAAGGATTTGAAACAGATTATGAATAAATTAGTCTTTGGAATATTAGCACATGTGGATGCGGGCAAGACGACATTATCAGAGAGTATCCTTTATCTGAGCGGTAAAATTGGGAAATTGGGAAGAGTGGACAATAAGGATGCTTATTTAGATACCTATGAGCTAGAAAGGGCAAGAGGAATCACCATTTTCTCCAAGCAGGCCATATTTGAAATAGGTGAGACTCAGATTACCTTACTAGATACCCCAGGGCATGTAGATTTTTCGGCTGAAATGGAGAGAACACTTCAGGTGCTGGATTATGCCATTTTAGTAATAAGCGGTGCGGATGGGGTGCAGGGGCATACCAAAACATTATGGCGGCTGCTTGACATGTATCAGATACCTGTTTTTTTATTCGTCAATAAGATGGACCAGAATGGGACGGATAAGGACAAGTTAATGAAAGAAATGAAAAAGCAGCTGGATGATGGATGCATTGAATTTGAACAAGTTAAGACAGACGGCTTTTACGACCAACTGGCCATGCGTGATGAAATAATGATGGAAGCCTATCTGGAAACAGGACATGTTGAAAACGTGCGGATTAAAAAAGCTGTCAAGGAGCGCAAAGTATTTCCGTGTTTTTTCGGTTCAGCTTTGAAATTGGAGGGCGTTGAGCAATTTATGCAGGGCATAGTGAAGTATGCCATGCTACCTTACTATCCCGATGAATTCGGGGCTAAAATATTCAAAATAACCAGAGACGAGCAGGGAAACCGTCTTACGCACATGAAGCTTACAGGTGGAAAACTTAAGGTGAAAGATGTCTTAAGAAATAGCATCTGGGAAGAGAAAGTTAATCAAATTCGTATCTATTCCGGACAGAAATTCGAGGCAGTGAATGAGATAGAAGCAGGTTCTCTATTCGCAGTAACAGGTCTCAGCCAAACCAGACCGGGAGAAGGCTTAGGGAGAGAGGAAGCTTCAAATACACCAGTATTGGAACCCGTACTGTTCTATCAGATTATACTTCCGGAAGGCTGTGACCCAAGAGTGATGATTCCCAAGCTGCGTCAGATTGAAGAAGAGGAGCCGGAACTTCATATTGTCTGGGATGAGCAGTTACAGGAAATACAGGCACAGATCATGGGAGAAGTGCAGATTGAAATTTTACAGAGCCTTATACAAAGCCGTTTTGGTGTTGAGGTAGCCTTCGATGCTGGAAGGATTGTGTATAAAGAGACGATTGCCAATGTAGTAGAAGGGGTAGGGCACTTTGAACCATTACGGCATTATGCGGAGGTCCACCTGTTATTGGAGCCTGGTGAGCCGGGCAGTGGTCTGCAATTTGGGGTAGACTGCAGTGAGGATAGCTTAGGTAGAAACTGGCAAAGACTCATTTTAACTCATCTGGAAGAAAAAGCTCACAAAGGAGTTCTAACAGGGTCAGCGATTACAGATATGAAAATTTCGTTAGTCTCAGGTAGAGCGCACAATAAGCATACCGAAGGCGGTGACTTCAGGGAGGCTACCTATCGTGCAGTGCGCCAGGGCTTAATGGAGGCAGAATCCATATTGTTGGAGCCATATTATGCCTTTCAACTGGAACTGCCTGTGAAAATGGTTGGAAGAGCTATGACTGACATTGAGAAAATGCATGGCACATACGAAATATCACAGACAAATGGCGAGATGGCAGTTCTTGTGGGGAGCGCCCCTGTTATTACCATGAGGAATTATCAGAAAGAGGTAGTTGCCTACACCAAAGGTCTTGGCAGGTTGTTTTGTAGCCTGAAAGGGTACGAACCATGCCATAATGGGTTAGAGGTCATAGAAAATATCGGATATGATTCTGAAAGAGACACAGGAAATCCGACAGCTTCGGTATTTTGTGCACATGGTGCAGGCTTTTTGGTGGATTGGGATAAAGTAAAGGACTACATGCATGTTGAAAGCTATCTTCAGAAAAAAGACGATTTATCGAAAGAAACAGCCCAAAACCAGGCCCCATACAAAGAAGAGAAGTGGATCAGTTTAGATGAGATTGACCAAATTATCAATAACACCTTCTATGCGAACCAAGGGAAGAAGTCTGTCTGGAAAAGACGCAAGACAGCCCTCGAAAGTTATTATGAACCAGTTACCTATGTCGGCAGACAGAAGGAAACCCAAGAAGAGTATCTCCTTGTTGACGGCTATAATATTATTCATGCATGGCCTGAGCTGAAAGAGCTTGTAGATGATAATATGGACGGCGCAAGGATGAAATTACTTGATACTTTAAGTAATTATCAGGGGATTCGAAAATGTCGGATTATCGTTGTATTTGATGCTTACCGTGTTCAGGGGCACCTTGAGGAAGTAATCGACTATCATAATATCCATATGGTATATACCAAGGAGGCTCAAACGGCGGACCAGTATATTGAAAAATTTGCCCATGATAATCAAAAAAAATATAATATCACAGTTGCAACGTCAGACGGTTTACAGCAGATCATTATCAGGGGGGCAGGATGTGCCTTATTATCCGCCAGAGAACTGAAGGCTGAGATCGAAGAGGCTAATAAAAGAATATATCAGGAATATCAGAAAATACAGAGAAGAGACCGTAATTATCTAATGGATGCATTGTCTCCAGAAGCAAAACAGCAGATAGAAGAACAGATTAAAAAAGAAAATGATAAGTAAGCAAATTATGTCGTATACTAATTTTACTTATACGGCACTGGTGAAATACTGTCCAGCACCGCTCTTTGTGCCTCTAATTTGGGCTTGACAAGTATAAGGAATATGAATAGACTAAATAAAATGATAGAGGTGCATCGTACAATCAGTACCCGAAGTTGTTAAGGTTTACGTAAGACCGTAGCTTCGGTGAAAGGTGTAGATGCCGAAGTTGGTCCCCTTTACGTGGGGACTGGCTGGATGAACAAAATAAGATTTGTTCAACTGTCGCGTTTGCGGAGAGCTATCTATATTACAGTATGATTGAAAAATCATATAAGGTAATTTAGTAGCTGATTCCGTCAGCTATTTTTTTTATAAAAGGAGACGTGGAATTAACATGAAAAAGAACACTGTTTTCAAAGGTATCGCCACCGCTCTTATCACTCCTCTGGACGAAACAGGAATTAATTATGAGCAGTTTGGCAAATTGATCGATTGGCAAATTGCAGAAGAGATTGATGCTCTGGTGATTTGTGGAACCACAGGTGAAGCGTCGACCCTAACTGACGCCGAGCACAGAGCAGCAATTACATTTGCAGTTCAGCACGCAGAAGGCAGAGTGCCGATTATTGCGGGCACAGGTAGCAATGACATCGAATATGCGCATGACCTCACTCGTTTTGCCTGCGAAGCAGGTGCGGATGCAATGCTCGTAGTTACTCCTTATTACAACAAGGCTACGCAAAAAGGCCTGATTAAAATGTTTACTCAAATTGCCGACAAAAGTACAAAGCCTATCATTCTCTATAATGTGCCTTCAAGGACAGGTATAAATATTGAGCCTGCAACCTACGAGGTATTAGCTGAACACGAAAACATAGTAGGGATTAAAGAAGCAAATGGCAACATTTCAAAAGTTGTTGAAACGATGGCGCGTGTGCGTGGCAAGCTTGATTTGTATTCAGGCAATGACGATCAGATAGTTCCACTTATGGCGCTTGGTGGAGTTGGCGGCATTTCTGTACTTTCAAACATTATGCCTGCACAGACACGTGAGATTTGCACCCGTTTCTTTAATGGTGACATTGCCGGCAGTGCAGAGCAGCAATGTAAACTTTATACCCTTATAGACGCACTGTTTTGTGAAGTAAACCCTATTCCGGTCAAGGCTGCTATGGCAGCTATGGGTTTCTGCAAGGATTATCTCAGATTGCCTCTCACAACAATGGAGGATACAAACCGTGAAAAGTTGGTCTCTCTTATGAGAACACATGGATTAAACGTTTAAGGAAGGTTTTTAGATTTAATATGGTGAAGTTAATTCGCTCAGGACTTTAGAGATTTGTGCATAAAGTTATGACACATTCTTCTTATAACCCGCAAAAATGCACACTCAAAAATGCAAATACCCCCTTTATTTAATAGCCGAGTGCATCATTAAATTGTATCAAAGATTGCGGTTTAGCCTTATCATCTCAATACATAACTCAACTATTGATGCAATTAAAAGTCCAGCAATACTGGACTTTTCGGCATTTCTGGGCACATTAGGCATCGTTCATAGCGGGGCCTTTTTATTTAAGGAAGGGTGCCCATGACTTTAAAGTGTAATTTGTCTGAAAGGTTTAGACAAGTATCTCTGGCAGCCTAAAAAAAGAGGGACTTCCAAAGAAGTATTATTAGGTTACTACGAAAGGGAAGCAAGAATAAATGACGAAATCATATGTGAAATATATAGTGTCTCTACTCATTTTTGGTTCAAATGGCATAGTGGCCAGTCATATTATGCTAAGCAGTTCTGAAATTGTATTTTCAAGAACCATTATTGGCAGCTTGGTATTAGGACTCGTTTTCATATTAGGGCGGAAAAGACCACAATTTGAGCAAATAAAAAGGCAATGGGTCTATCTGCTGGGTTCTGGTATCTCTATGGGGTTAAGTTGGATATTTTTATTTGAGGCTTATCGGCTAACTAGTGTCAGTACTGCAACACTTGTATATTATTGTGGGCCGGTAATTGTAATAGCAGTTGCGCCTTTCATATTCCATGAAAAAATGACAGTAAGCAAAATGATCGGTATTATCATGGTTGCTTTGGGTATGGTGTTCGTCAACGGTTCGGATTTTTTAACAGAGGGTATGTCTTGGGGACTTATGTGTGGAATAATTTCTGCATTGCTTTATGCCACAATGATAATTTCGAATAAAAAGGTGGAAAAACTTAACGGACTTGAAATTACCCTCGTTCAACTTGTTACTGCCTGTGCAGTAGTTACTCTTTACACCTTGCTGATGCACAAAGGGACAATTTCTATATCCGGTACAAATATTATACTGATTTTATTTCTCGGGGTTGTTAATACAGGGATTGGATGTTATTTGTATTTTTCTTCTATTCATGAGCTTCCAGCACAGTCGGTGGCTATATGTAGTTATATTGACCCTTTATCCGCTCTGGTATTTTCGGCAATCATTCTTAACGAACATCTGAGTATGGTTCAAATCGTTGGTGCGATTTTGATTTTAGGCGGTGCTGCATTTGGCGAGTTATATCATTTTAGAAAAATTAAAATATAACATACAATTACACAAGTGCAATTATTACACATGACATTCATGCTGTCATCTCACCGCACGTTGGTGTTACCTTCACTGAAGGTTTATTTTAGCAGGGTGGGGTAACAGGCGTGGTATGCCGTGGCTGTCGTTTCCGTCAGCTTGTTTCCGACTAACAGGAGGGAAAGAGCGGCTTATCAGCCGTGGCCATGGATTCCCGAAATTCTTGAGGGAATGTGTGGCTGCTGGCCGGATGAGGCCAGATCACCCGCAGCGGATTTACTAAGACCGCAAAGGATATCTCAGCGAGCGGAGGCTCCCCGGCTAGGGGAGACTACGGGAGCGGACAGAATGTAATTGCCTCAGAGTGTCCAAAAAGCTATCCCGTTTGCGATGCAGGCGGGATAGCTTTTTGGCTCCTACGTTATAAATGATGTATAATAAATTCCAGTAGTAGACTTTGAGTGATAGAATAGTTAATTCTCGCAGATAATATGCAGCAAAGAACAGAGGTAAAATAAAGGGGAATTAAATACTTATGATACATTCTTTTTTAATGGTTGGACAATCCAATATGGCCGGACGGGGATTTCTGAAAGATGTCCCTCCGATTTGCAATGAACGAATAAAGATGCTGCGAAACGGGCGCTGGCAAATTATGACGGAACCTATAAACTATGATCGGCCTTTTTCTGGTGTTGGCCTTGCAGCCTCCTTTGCGGCGGCATGGTGTCAAAAACATAAAAATGAAGAAATTGGGCTAATTCCTTGCGCTGATGGTGGCACCAGCCTTGATGACTGGGCTGTGGGGGGAGTATTATTTGAACACGCGGTGTTCCAGGCAAAGATTGCCCAACGAACTAGCGTGTTGGATGGAATACTTTGGCATCAAGGCGAAAATGAATGCTCTCCGGAACTCTCTAGCCGTTACTATGAAAAGTTTTTACTCATTGTCGAGGCATTCCGCCATGAACTCTCTGTGCCAAACATACCTCTTATTATGGGGGGGCTTGGGGACTATTTAAGTAGTGGCATGTTTGGTGAATATTTTCAAGTGTACCCATTAGTCAATAAAGAACTTGAAAATTTTTCTAATTCGCAGAAAAATTGCTACTTTGTTACAGCTTCAGGTCTTCAAGCCAATCCGGACGGTATTCACATGAATGCAGTTTCTCAAAGAATATTTGGTCTACGATATTTTGAAGCCTTTGACAAGCTAAAACATATATTGATGCCTCTTGAAGGTGAAAATAGTGCAGTTAATATTGATAGCGAAAGACCGTTATCCAAAGCAGAAAGGATTACCCTGTTGGAAAATAAGTTTGTCAAAGGCGATTTATCATTAGAAGCTTACCAAGCACAACTGGCAAAAATAAATAGCCAGATGTAATACAAAATCGCAACAAGATGTAATTGGATTTTTTTCTGGAAAGTTCAATCTAGTGGAGATAATCTTCCAAAGGCGTAAATCCCAGTAGTTGGCCATCGCCCCAGTATCTTAACAAACGAGCATCAAGACGAGTATCGAAAAATGCTCGTCTTTTTTGCTGGAGGGGTTAATCTTGTCTGCTTTCCATTATCCTGCAAATCCGTCACAACATGAATTTTTGCAAAGTTCAGTTAAAATGATTTAATGGTAGCCAGGTTAAATATTACCTGATATACTTAATTTGGGCAGTATCATTAGAACTGCACCTTTTCATGGAATCCTAACAATTTAAATGGTTCTGCCTAGACCTGTTACGGGCCAGGACAGAGGGATGAAACTGTTATATTTAGAAAGTTCCTTCTGGCTAAAGGAACTTTTTTTATGTCAACATTGTTTTCTCACCTCTCCTGAAAAAAGGAGGAAAAATTATGAAATCAACAAAAGACTTCATGGAAATGAAAAACCAAAAAGAAAAGATAGTCATGGTAACTGCCTACGATTATCCATCAGCCAAACTAGCCGAGCAAGCAGATGTGGACATGATTCTTGTTGGTGATTCTCTAGGCAATGTTGTGCTTGGCTATGATTCAACCATCTATGTGACGATGGAAGATATGACTCATCACGCTAAGGCGGTTAAACGTGGGGCTTGCAACACTTTTATAGTAGTTGATATGCCATTTATGAGCTATCATCTATCGGTAAGGGATACACTTTTAAACGGAGCAAGGCTTATTCAGGAAACTGGTGCTCATGCTGTAAAAGTGGAAGGTGCTGATGGAGTGCTCTTACATATCGAAGCGCTTGTAAAAGCTGGTATTCCTGTTGTATCTCATCTAGGGCTGACTCCACAATCAGTGGGAGTCCTTGGCGGATTTAAAGTTCAGGGGAAGGATGCAGAAGCCGCTAGGAAAATGGTCGAGGATGCAAAACGATGTCAGGATGCAGGGGCATTCGCTGTTGTGCTTGAATGTGTTCCAAAACAGCTCGCTGTGGAAATTTCATCATTTCTGTCGATTCCTACGATAGGGATTGGAGCAGGTGTTCATACTGATGGGCAAGTGCTTGTATACCATGACATTCTCACTTACGGAGTAGAACGCGTCTCGAAATTTGTTAAACCATATGCAAATGTAAATAAACAAATTATTGACGGCCTACAAGCATATGTAAACGAAGTGCGAAATAAACTTTTCCCTGATGACCAGCATAGTTTTACGATGAAAGAAGAAGAATTAAAGACTCTTTACGGAGGTAGGGAATAAACGCCATCACTGCTATGCCAAGGACTATAAGGAAGTAAAAGAAATATACGAGTAAAATATTGTTCAGTAAACAAGGAAAATGCTGATTCACCATTATTGGAAGGAAATCAGCATTTTTCATTTTTTCCATAGTATAAGAATAATACGAAGAGGCTCCTTCTGTTTTCTGTGATCACAATATTCCACTGCAATTATTTAATACATTAGCGCTTCCGCATACCACCGCCGCCAAATATCAAAAAGATATCAAGAATAAACGTAAATAGATTTACAAAATCCAGGAAAATACTGAGTGTTACCATCACTGCATTGTCTGCTGTAGCATACTTAGCGCGTTGAAAATCTAAAGCGGTCATCAAACTAAAAAGAATTGCTCCTCCTAAGCCAATCAGTAGTCCGAAAGGGCTAAAAAAACTGCTGAAAAACATAGAGAGAATCATAATCCCTAACAGAACCAATAAGCCGATGAAGAGTACTTTAGACATACTACTCAAATTACGCTTTGTCATTAGCCCGTATGCGCCAAAGGCAGCGAAGACAATAAAAGTGACCAGCGCGGCTTGACCAAGTACTGCAAGTCCGTCAGAAGATGCCGCAAGTGTCTGAACTAGAGGTCCGAGAACGACTCCTGCGCAAGCTGCAAAGACTAAGGCTAAACCACCTGTAAGTCCAGCGCTCGGGTCATCTCCACGAGTTAAAGCACGCCGGTTCATCACAGGAATCGTAAATAACAAAATAAACTCCAAAATAACTGCTATCATAAAATAGTTTGGTGGCACTAGGAAAGCTCCAGCGGCCATGGCCAAGAACATGAAAGACAAAAGTCCCATAATTTGAGTCAATGAAACCGTTTTGACCTTTCTCAGTTCAATGATGGAAGGGTTGTGATAATAATGGGAAGAATTCTCAGAAGAAGGCATACACTTTCACCTCTCTCATCCAAATTTAGACGACCAGATCTATAGCCATATTTTATCACTACTAAACGTACTTTTCTAATGAATCTAGAAAACTTCACAGAACCTTAAGATTTCTGTGAAAACTAACCAGTCATTCAGAGACAGTCATAGAACACACCCGGCGGATTTGAAGGGATGTTGTCGGATTGGGCGTCTTTAATGAGGTGGTAATGTAATAAAGGGGAAGAGTTTGTTTGTAGTCGGACTGCCTGATTGGCAAAGAAATAGACTTTGTTTAAGCGTTATATCAAAATAAAAAGCCACTATTTCTAGCAGCTTCAAGGGTATAAATAAGAGCACGCAATGATCTTAGCTAACACCAATATAGATCCCTTATCACCTAGTCATGATCTTGCGACCATAATAAAGCAAATCACAACCCATATTAATGATTCGTTCGACCTTACAAGATATCTACCCAGCTACATACAACCTTTCGGCTGTATATAACCGACTCTCTTACACATGCATACATCTACTGACATATGGTTGAGTAAGAAACTCAACACCCAGTAAAATCTTAGCTCGACCCTTTATGATAAGTTGGAACCTCAAAGCAATCGGAAATAGACTGCAGTAAAGCTTTTCCTAACCACAAAAGATCTTCCCTCCGACTATAGACAAGCGCTTTAGCACCTGCAGATAATCTTTGGCCGACCTATATACACCCGATAATGAGCATATATACATCTTGGCTCAACCATTACATACCCTTATGATCGTATTATTGCCTTTAGTTCCTTATATTATGTTGGTAAATTTAAGGTAAATTAGATTAGACTATTTCGAAGTACGTGAGTTCAGAGGATTTTTGATTACATAAGGTTCTTTTTGGGAATTCGGCTATGATTCTCAGGAACATCAATTCGCAAAGCCAAAAGGAGCCAAGTAACAAACTATAAATTATAAAGACCGCCTTTTTAGAGGGGCTATCGGACATCCAATGGGTCTAAATCATTTAGGATTCTGCTCTGAAGGAAACGCCGCTGACGATGTCGCCAAAATTGAGTTGCCAAAAGCAAAATAGGCTATCCTTAAAGCCTCGGCAATTTCTGTATCGGTTACCCCTTGTGCCCGGAGTTGATTGGCAATAGATGCAACCCCCTGACCGGCACCATGCGCGGCATCCAAAGCCAGGGCGATCAATAGTTTGGTCTTTTGATCGAGAGTACCCGGCGTCATTGCAGAAGTAAATACCTTTTCGATAGCTTGTGCAAAATCAGGATCATTGTTTTCCAAGAACTTTAAATAGATGGGTAGTGACATGAGAAAACCTCCAATCTTTTAATGCTATTACATTAGCTTATCCAGAACTATTGACCATAATAAGATTTGTCATATCACTCAGTGCTTGGTTGCGATTTGATCAGACCATTTTACATCAGTATTCTTTAGTGCCTCAGTGATCCTCAGTAGGGTAAGGAAGCAGGTATACAAAAAAAGAAGGGCCCTAACAGCCCTCAGCAGAGCTGGACACAATTGTTAGTAGATGATACTATTCGGTTTTTTCGAAATATGGCCTTTTGGAAAGCCAATCACTTATTAAATAAATTGCAATAAAAATAGGAAATGAATAAATATATCTCCAATGTTTGGGATTGTAAGTGCCTATCCAGAGAAAAAATGGTTCGAATGCCCAAGTTCGTTAATTATATTGGTCCCAAAGATTAGCCACAGTAGTAAATGTGTGATGATCGGTTTTACGGGCAGTTTCCCTTGAGTTGTGTATGTACTTGTATGAGGATAATTAATATGTAATCGGGAGGGGGCCGTGTAGCTGGATGGTCCATGGGTCGACAGATGAAGGACTCTGCTACGAGCTGATGGAGCAGTGTCCAGTGTTGGTAGAAAAGGTAACCCTTACGATAACGCCTTAATGGAATCTTTTTATAGGACGATAAAAAGAGAGCTTATTCATGAATTAAGTTCATAAAATTTACTTAACTTTGTGTCCGGTTTTTACCAATAAGTTGCCAAGTGAAAATAATACATAATATAGTATAATATGACGAAAGAGATGAGCGAACAAAATCAGTCCCAAATAGCACTAATAGTATTAGGCACAAGAAAGAGGGCGAGGACCATGAAGAAGATAAATATGTATTTATTAGCAGCGACATGGGTGCTCGCTTTGGCAAGTCTTAGTATTCCGGAAACAGTACAGTCAGCACAGAAAACTGTACCCACAGTAGCGGTTACTAAAGTTCATACCTTGACAGGTATTAGTAAGCTAAAAAGCGGTACAGTTAACGCCGTGATCCTTGGGGAATCGATTGCTGTTAGCCAAGGTGCTTCAGATCCCTTTAAAACTGGATGGAATTCTGTTCTTGAAACATCTTTATTTAACACATATTCAAACAAAATAGTGTGGGACAACAAAGCTTCATCAGGAAATCTTATAGATTATTGCTTAAAGAGAGCAACAGAGATAGTAGGTACTACGGACGCTGTATTCATTTGCGCAGGAAGAATAGATAGAAATTTCGGCACGCCAGATCAGTTCGGTGAAAAATATACACAGTTAATCCATGACATTAAAAGCAAAGCCCCTAACGCAGATATATTTTGTATTGTTGAACCTCCTATGGTTTCTTCAGACGAATCTTTATTTTTGGGTATCAGGACAGCAATTATTAATGTATGTGCTAAGACTGGGTCAAACTTATTAGATGTGTGGAGTGCATTTCCGCAAGATCAAGTTGCCTTAAGTGCATTGTTGAAGGATGGACTTCATCCAAATGACACAGGGAATAAGCTAATGTCAGAATACATGTATAATCGATTAGCTTCGATGATAAACACAGACAAGTGAAATTAACGCTGTAATACAACTTGTAGACGGTTAACTTTAAAGTAAACTATTAACAGCTCGTATGAATAGCGAAGCCCTCCTACCTTAATTGGCGGGAGGGATTTTTGCGTTCATAGGGCCTTCATATATTCTTCACATAAAGGTCACGGAACGATAACAGGTTTAGCTTATTATAAATACAACAGCGCTACTTTAGCGGTTAACATACAGCTTTTTTCATTCCTTCTCCTTCTTTTACTACTCCTCCTAGTGAGGGGATTTTTTTATGAATTTATAAGGATTTAACATACTCTTTACGAAAAGTTCATGGAAAGGTGACAAGAATAAGTTATGATAAATACAACAAATAATCACTGCAAAATAAGTCGAGAAAGAATTGTATATAGAATGAAATTGATTATAATCTTAGTGTTGATCGGTATGATTCCCTCATTATTTAGGACCTTTCCAGCTATTGACGAGTAATCGGACTAGTAGGATAACAACTCGCTAATTTAGCGGTTTACATAAGTCGGTTTTTTCTCATCTTTTGCTCCTCCTACTTAATCTATACCCCTCATAGAGAGGGGATCTTTTTTCAAGAACTCGTAGTTTTACGGTTGAAATATAGACCTTCTTTCATTTCCTCCCTTGACTTCTTCCCTCTACTAAGCACGGGGGAGACTTTTAGGGGATTTTTTTTGTTAATGAAAAAGCCACCAGCATTGCCGATGGCTTAGGGTCATATAAGTATTGAGTGTATTAGTTGGGATTGACTTTCGGCTTAGTGCTTTACTAACTTTACTGTCTTAACTGATTTTGTCGCTTTGGTTAACTTATGGGTCGATGTCGCTTGGGTCTTGCTATTAGATGTATGATGGGTATTTTTTAAATTTTGTAGCGTGTTGGAATGTTTTACCGATGCAACCGTCTTTGCACCAGCCACACCGGCTGTTCCTAATAGTAGCCCAAACATTGTAATGAGGGCGATACTGACTTTGATTCGTTTCATTTAGCTCATCTCCTCTTGCGTGATGAGAGGTAGTATATGCTGGAGTTGGTTTGTTATGTATTGGCCATCCTGACTTTATTAGTGGGAGGGCTTTTTTACGTTTTCAGGCGTGTTTCGACATGTTTCAGGATAAAAGTGAATCAAGACGCTTTTCAAAGTATACGGAGTAAAGAGAATAAAAAAATCAATGGAGTGATACCATGAAAACACGACCAACCCCCATCGAAGTCCTAACGCACTTCGAGCAAGACGGTACCCCTCATCCACTCCGCCTTACGCTCGACGACAAGGAACTCAGAATCGAGCAGGTCATATCAGTCACCGAAGAGAAGCTGGCCGGTAATACGATGCTTTGCTTCCGATGACAGAGCGAGATTAAGGGAGAGTTAAGGCTGTTCGAGATAAAATTCGAGTTAGGTACGTGCAAGTGGTTTCTGTAGAAGATGTAATAAAGGAGAGTTGGCCGACTCTCCTTTTCACCTAAAAATCTTATTGAGCGATCTCAGCTGTTCCGCCAGCTGCTTGAACAGCATTAATGATTGATTGGGCATCCATTGTGCCGCTGCCGGATCCTCCACCTAGAAAAGGTAAACGAATGATTAAGCAGACCCCGCTAGGAGAAGCCACCTCAATAAGGTTTAACAGATTTATAACTGCGCCAGGTGGAATAAATATCCGGAGTATTGTTCCTGGCAATGGACCACACTGGGTTGTTGGCCTTGATGTTGGATTTAGGCTGGTACAATTGGTTGTTTTATGGCGGCTCATTTAGCATTCCCCTCTTTCTTTTCGTGTGACTGTTAGAACAGTCCATAAGATTGAGAAGTGAAAGATGGGAAAGAGCTACGAGAATGATATATATTATGTTTGGTTGTCCAAAAATGTTACATAAAAGAGGAGAGCTTAGGTGCTCTCCTCTTTTTGTATATATTACCAAGACTCCTGTACTTGCACTATAATTAAATTCGTGGCATAAACATCTATTGGCATTGCTCACGCTTCCTCTTCATTTGTGCCCGCATCGGAAACGGTGGGGGCCTTTTCTCTGTCCTTATAATCTCTCCAAGCAAAACTAACCGAATGACCGTCAAACGCCAGAATTCTAGAGTTACTAATCCCGACTCTGTGAGTATAGCGTCCAAGATAACGAGCAACACGACCCAGAGATTTAAACGGTTTCTTACAAAAGACAACCCAATTCTTGTCATATAAAGTGTCGACTAAAGAAAGGAAATTGCTTTTTGACGCAAGTTGGGTAGCCTTGTTAAAGAAAGCAAATTCCCCCTTGTCATAGGCCTGTTTTAGAAGGTCAAGGGACTTACCTCTAAACTTTTTCGAAATAACTTTAACCGGAATAAAGAACTTCTTACGAGAACGGACGAAGCGAAGTCCATCATTGGAAAGTCCCCCTCCAGGGACGATACAGTGGACATGAGGATGGAACGAGAGATTTTGGCCCCACGTATGGAGAACCGTGGTGGCTCCAATCGTCGCACCGAGAAATTTAGGGTCTTTGGCCAGTTCCATTAACGTATGTCCTACTGATTGAAAGAGGATGGAATAAAGAAGTTTTTGATTTTGTAAAACAAGGGTGGGTATGTTGAGAATAGCCGCAAAGTTCCATCTCGAAGATCATCTTTTGAAGATGAGAGGAAAGAACTTGGGAGTTTTGAGACATAAAAAATCATCCTTTTAAAATTGATAGAATTAAACTGAAAGGATGATATCTTGAAACTTAATAAATTAGGGCCTTAAAAAGCCACCGCGCAGCGGTTCAGTACAGTGTGCATATCGGACTCAGTTTAAAGGAACTTACGAAACATGTTTCTTTTCTAGACTTTACTCTTTAGTCACATCCCTTACTAGAAGTAAGCGTTTCAAAGATTCTGCCAATGCTAATCCAAATATTGAGGCGCCTAGAAAGTTAGAAACGATGGTATAAGTGTGTGTATAAGCTAATTCTGGCATTTTAAATATACTTGTTATACTATAAATAACTCCCATAAGACTAATCCCGTAGACCCATCCCTTAAACAAATAATGTTCGTCATTTAAATATTTCATGAGGTGAGCAAACAGAATACCTAAAAGGCCAGAAAAAATAGTACGTGCTGTCAAAGCAGTAATGGTTTGTAAACTATCTATGGGTTTGTTACCAAATAGAATTATAGCCATCTCGTCTAGTAAACGTCTTTGAGCAAAATTAGAGTAATATGATATTAAATTTCCTATTCCCTCCAATATACCCGCAATAATTCCTGCAAAAAAACCATATAATGTCCTATCCTTCATCTAATAATCATCCTCTCTTTAAATTCGCCCGATAATTTCTTCCTTAGTGGGACTTTCTCGCGATCTCTGGCTATAAGGACACTTGGCCTTGGCCATCCATAGCAAGGCAACACATTTAGTTAGTATTACAGAAAATGAGAGATTCAATACTGGGTGCTTTCCATATCCTTCGTTATAGGACGCAAAGTTTAAAAAAAGGTAAATTTCGGGAGAGGATCATAGTTGGGAATTAGTACGTGTAAGTGGTATCTGTGGAAGATGTGAGAAATAGTTAAGGCCTCCAGATTTCGCTGGAGGCCTTTGGATATCATGATCATCATTTTTTGGCTAATTAGTCAGTATGAATGCCTACATCTCTTTTCAGCCTACTTCTTTGAATTCCACACGATCTATGAACCGAGTTAAATCCTGCATTAAATCTACGTATATCTCCTTATTGAGAAGTCTACCATTGTTATCAATTAAAAGACGAATAAGAGGTCGAGTTGGCATTTTCAAGGGTACCGCCGCGATCACTCCCATTTCTCGGGTATTGAGAGTAACGATTGCATTTTCGGGATACAAAATGAGGGATTCTCGAAAAGCTTGTACCACTAGCGGGTTAAAGTCCTTTCCTGACCAAGCAAGAATCATTTCGAGAGCATGGTAGGGCGGTAGACCTTTGCGATATGGTCTATCGGCAGTTAATGCTTCATAAACGTCGCTAACTGCTACAATTTGAGCATCGAGATGAATGTTATTTCCTCTTGATCCATTTGGATATCCCGTCCCATTCCAACGTTCATGATGTTTTTCAATAGTTGCTAGCACTCCTGGTAATAAACGGGTATATTTCAGCATTTCCATCCCAAACAGGGGGTGTAGTTTCATAACCTCAAACTCTCTACCCGTTAAACTACCTGGTTTATTTAAGATTTCCTTTGGCACCTTAAGCTTTCCAATGTCATGAAGCAATGCCCCCAATGTCAAATACTTAAGTCTCCTATCTATATATCCCAAACGCATACCTGTCAGTGTTGCTAATATAGCGACGTTCAGGCTATGCACGAACGTTCCATAATCATGATGTTTAAACGTCTCTACGTCTAATCGAACTGTATTAAGATTCAAATAGACATTTATGGGTTTTAGTTCATTTATAATAGTTTCTACGAGTGGCACCGTACTTTTAATCTGCTCAGGTTGAATAAGCTTTGCTTTATGGTAAATATCCCATAAAGAACCTACTAATTTTATGTACACATCCTTTGAAAAGGATTTTACCTTCTCAGCTTGATAGCTGTTTTCCGGTCCTTTCCAAACATAAACTTCTCGTTTTTGCAGGAGATCTCGTATTCCTTTTGTAACCAGCTGCCCCTTATGCAATAATAGAACTCCAATTTTATCAAAAAGATCAACACTCGTCGTCAAGCCAGTTTCGAAATTTGCTTGTATGCGTTCCAACGACCAATACATTGGTCTTACCCTCCTCCCGTTGCTACCCCTATACTTATGTTTTAAAATATATTTGATTTATAAGGCAAGTCTCTTTATGCGACCATTCATTATTAGTTACAGATATAAGGTTAAAAATTTATAGAAATTTCCTCCCCCCTTATAAAACAAAAATGACGCCTTAAATCAATGATCGGCGACAGAATTTTGTTCGTTCGGTAACCCGGCTATCTTAAACACTTAAGGTAAGACCCGTGGCTTTGCGTCCTCAGTTCTCACTGAGTTTGCCCTTATCGCAGAATATTAAATTACCTAAGGACCATCCAAGTCTACTTTAGTAGGACCTAAGCATCACTGAAACGTAGTATAATACATAATATGCTGAAGTACAACAAACTAATTTCATTATAGTGTATATTTACTTTATTATGACATTTAATTAATCATTATGATTAGAAACGACGTTTTACTAGTTTATTCTTTCTCCTACAACCCAAGTGATGAGATTCTTTTTAGTAAAAAAGGCCATAGCTCAAATTGTGGGGGGAGGGATATTTGCGTTTTGCGATTCCTTCAGTAAAATGGTGTCTTGGTCTGCAACAATCATCTACATCACCGGATGCCATTTGCATTTCCTCCTTTGCTTGAGATAGTACATGATATGCACAAGCTGAGTTATGTGGAGCAATATGGAAATATATAGTTTGACCTCATCTTTATGTCAATCTGAGTTTGAGCACCCGTAAATGGTTTTTATGAAGAATGTAAAAGGGAGAGCTACCAGCTCTCCCTTTTGTTTAGTGAAACGGATTATCATGTTTTGTACTTAGGTTATTTGATTTTGTTGTCTTTGTGTGTGCAATAATCCAAATGATTGATCTTGGGTGTTCTGGTTTAATAACACATTATAAGCCTGTTCCAACTTGGAATATTTATCTTTAAGTTCTTCTAATTCACTGGCCAAATCTTCTCTAGTAGCTTCATCTTTATGGCTCAAAAAGAACGCCTCCTTAAATATTTACCCTAAAACAGTATTTCCGGAATTGAGGGGATTATGTTTGAGATTTTAAAGTAATGAGAGAAGAGCTAATTCATAAACCACAAGCCAAATTGTTTCTATGGAAAATGTAAAAATGAGAGCTTGAACAGCGTTAATGATTGACTGCGCATCAATTGCGCTGCTGCTTGATCCTCCACCTAGAAAAGGCAAAGAATGATTAAGCAGACCCCGCTAGGAGAAGCCACCTCAATAAGGTTTAACAGATTTATAACTGCGCCAGGTGGAATAAATATCCGGAGTATTGTTCCTGGCAATGGACCACACTGGGTTGTTGGCCTTGATGTTGGATTTAGGCTGGTACAATTGGTTGTTTTATGGCGGCTCATTTAGCATACCTCTCTTTCTTTTGTGTGACTGTTAGAACAGTCCATAAGATTGAGAAGTGAAAGATGGGGAAAGTCAAACGGTTAACAGTGCCCACCGAATTGAGTTAAAAGGTCCAAGTTTGAGACCTAACCATCCACAAAATGAAGGAGGTGATAGCGTAACCGTATAATCTATGTTAAACTCCATGCAATGAGGTGCCGGCCATTGGCCGGATGAGATAAGAACGCCGGCCGGATACCGTAGGAACGGTGTCCGGATAGTTTAGGAATGCTTGGCCGGATGGCACAAGAACATCGGTCTGAATTAATGAGAATAGCCAGAAGCTGACAAACGCTCTGAACTGGCCTTATTGAACGTTATTCAAGAAGCCTATGTAAATGGCGTATCCACCCGGAAAATCGAGAAACTCACCAAGTCTTTAGGCATTGAATCCATGTCGCGAAGTCAAGTATCGATCATAGCCAAAGAACTGAACGAACAGGTTGAAGCCTTTCGTACCCGAAGGCTGGATAAAGTCTATCCGGTACTTTGGGTCGATGCTCTCAAGCAATATTTTATTAAACTGATAAATCGAAATTTGAAAGGTGTAATTAATGATTGAAACAGAAAGATTAACAATGCGACCATTTTATGAAAACGACTTGGGTATTATTATGAGTCTTTATTCTAATGAAGAAATAATGAGATATATGCCCAATGATGTCATGAATGTAGAGAAAGCCCAAAAGCATTTAAATAAAGTTGTATGTGATTGGAAAGAAAAACCACAAGTGAGTTTTGAAATGGCAGTAATTTCAAAATATGACCAGGAAAAAATTGGACGTTCCAGAATCCACTTAGATTATGAAACTGATACAGTAATGATTGGTTGGCTACTATTGAAAAAAGATTGGGGTAAAGGTTATGCAACAGAAATGACACGGGCATTAATTGATTACAGTTTTGATGTATTAAACGTGCATAGAGTTTGTGCATTATGTCACCCTAAAAATATCGACTCATGGAGAGTTTTGGAAAAATGCAATATGCGTAGGGAAGCACATTTTATACAAAAGTGTAAGTATATTAAGGGTGGCAATATAACATGGGAAGACGAATTGGAATATGCCATATTAGAGTCAGAAAGATAAATTCCTATTTATAAAGCAAACAACATTATGATTAGTTGTGCTAAATATTCTTATAATGCGAATTAATAATAGGAATATGGATAATGAATTTTAGGTGTATAGGAATGTACACGAGATATTTAAAGGGAATGGGATTAATAAGCAGAAAAATTAACTACGATTTTGGGAGGGATAACTTCTATCTCAATCAAAGAACTAATTGCTAATTACTTTTTTAAGTTCTTCAACTGAGATAAAGGGTTTTCTATGTATCATCCTGTGACAATTTGAACAAAGTAAGGCAATATCTTCGATCCCTTACTAATATTTGTGAGGGATTTTTCGTTTGTCACATAAAATGAAGGTTTGATCGAGAGGCTATCTCTTTTGATTGGGGGCATCCCTTTATTGCAAAAGCGAAGGAAGTCCCCTTAGTCACAATGACCAGGGGACTTTGCATATTTTAAGTTTAAAATCCCAATAATACACGGAGGAAGTACCCCTAAAACTAGATTGCTTAACGTATAGTCTATTAAGGAAGTGATTCCATGGTCTACTTTTTAGTATTAGGCTATATAGTATTGCTTACTTTGTTTTTAGCTTTTAATCACGGAGCACACATAGCGACGATGAGGCATGACGAAATAAAGCCCCCAGTCGACAAAGACTAGGGGCTAGAACTTCTTTCATTAACTTGCTTAAATTATTCCTAAAACCGTCAATCGATGGTCTTTTTTATGCCCGAAAGGAGGGGGATTGATGCTTGATGATTATTGCGAAATCAGCCTATGACCAGTGCCGAAGATGTGCGGAATATGCTCGTTTTGTGTCAGGAACATCATACTGGAGGATCTAAGGATGGAGCGGCAAACGGCATTCATGAGATTACTTTTCCAGCGTGGATTGTGCAGAAATTAGCTAAACAGCGTGAAGATCCTGTGCCCCAAGATGGAGAGAGACCAGAGCAAGCGCAGGAGGAGTTGAAGGAGATTGATCCGCAAGTCTAAATACTTTAATCCTTGAAGAAAATAAGTTAGAATTAATCTGACTTAAAGGGGGGCATAAGGTATTGAGACGATTTAATGATTGGTTGGGAGATAAACTCTCATTTGGACTGTCAACGATGGCTGCCTTCTATATTGTTACGGCTTTTGTTTTAGTACCTCTTATTTGGCAACGTCCCGATGGCCTTATTAGCTGGGTGCAATTTCTTATCCAGAGCCTGTTTCAAGGGGCGGCACTTCCAGTACTTGGTTATGTTTCTCGTAAGGCTGGAGAGAATCAGGAACGGGTACTAAATGAAACGCATGATACGGTTATGGAAGAGATTACTTTGATCAAAGAAGAGCTAGCCCTGGCCCGCGAAGAACGGGATGAGCTCAAAATGCTTTTAGCCGAGCTACATGTGAAAATTCCAGATGTAATCAAACCATGTGATGTATAAAAGAGTCACCCAAGCGGGCGGCTCTTTTCTTTTGGTGCGCCATGCATGGCGATTAACTCGGTGGTGAAAGTCCACTATGGGGGCTTACAGTTGCCAACCATTAGCCAAGCGCAAGGGTGTCCACCGTGAGGTGGAATCTGAAGGAAGCGTGATGAGCAAAGTTCCGACCCGAGGAACACGAAGCGTATTAGGCATCTGAAGTGGGATGAGTCTGCCAAACAAGACAAAATCCAATAAACTGTACGGACACGAGGGTGTAGATGCGGCGGGTACATGGAATGAAAGTAATCGTCTTACCGTGGGAGGCCTCACGGACGGGTGGAAACAGAGTATGAAACCCGGTTGAAACAAGATTTATCGTGAGGAGTCAGCAGAGGCCATAGTACAGAGATGTTCTAGACATCGACGGAAGGGCTGAACCAAAGGAGGTGTAGGTCAATGAAAGTTACTGAAAGTGACAATTTAAAACACAGACAACTTCGACATGAAAACTATCTGCAAAGGGTATCTGCGGAACGGAAAGAGTATGCAGAAGTGTGGGCGTCACCTAAGATGACTAAAACCGACAGCACCAGCACGAACAAGCAGACAGAAGGATTGCTTGAGCAAATTCTTAGTCCTGAGAATCTGAACCAAGCCTATAAGCAGGTAAAGAGGAATAAAGGTGCAGGTGGATGAACTTCTACCATTCCTGAAAGAACACAAGAATGAACTCGTACAATCCCTCTGGGATGGTAAATACCGTCCAAAACCCGTACGGAGGGTGGAAATGCCCAAAGAAAACGGAAAGACCAGAAAGCTAGGGATACCAACTGTCGTGGGCAGGTTAATCCAACAAGCGATAACTCAAGTCCTATCTCCAATCTTCGAGAAGCAATTCTCAGACAACAGCTATGGCTTTAGACCGAAACGCAGTGCCCATGATGCACTGTGGAAATGCCAGAACCATATTACAGAAGGCTACAAGTATGTTGTAGACATGGACTTGGTACAATGCTCTAAGATGGAAGGATACGTCACGAGAACAGACAACTCTTTGTCGCATTGTAAGTTTTCACTCATATTTAGTCAATGGAATTTTCTACAAAAATACTTGGTTGGATGGAATTAAATACTTAGTACAGTCAAATTTGAAATATATTGGACCAATTACTTTAATGCCTGCCACCCCCTTAAAACAACATGGGGGTACGTAAGATATAGTGTGTACGTACAACAATGGTTTTACAAAAAGGAGATTGAAAAAGTATGAAAAAGGCTCAAACAATGAAAAAAAGAATGGCGGCTGCTGTTACCTTGGCTTTATTAACACTTCCACTCGGAAGTACTCTGGCTCTTGCTGATGCGGCTTCTTCCACATCAACTTCTGCCACAAGCACAACGACAACAACCACCAGCTCTGCTATAAATGGAACTACTGGTACAACTACTACGGTTGTTGATGCAAATGGCAATCCCGTCGCAGCGGAAAACTGGTTCACCGAATTAATCGGAAAAATCCAGCTCTTACTTACCTTTGACCCGGCCAAAAAGGCTTTAATTAATGAGAATCATGCCGTGGCAAAGCTAGCGGAAGCGAATCAACTCCTTCAAAAAGGAGATCAAAATGGTGCAGTAGACTGCTTTACCGAATACTCAAATAGAATCTCCCAGGCTCAGGATTTTGTCAATCAGATTAACGATCCAAACTCTGATGCGGCTAAAACTCTTGCCATAGCCCTGTCAAATGTTAATACCAACAATATCAGGGTGTTAGCTGGTTTATTAGATAAACTTCCCCCCCAAGCAGCTCAAAGATTGGCGCTGAATATTGTACGCTCTATGGAGAAAGCAGTAACGAAGCTTCATGAAGAAGGAGCAGTACCAACCGCATCCACAACCTCTACATCAGCAACATCCACCTCTACCTCCACCTCCACCACAACTCCTCCTACCACAGAAACAACCACAGCTCCGGCAACAGCACCTGATACAAAAGCTTTAGAAAAACAAGCCAAAATTGCTTTAAAAGAATTTAAGAAGTCCCTCAATAAATCCGTAGAACTTCACGTAGAGGATCAAGATCAAGACGAACAAGATCAAGATAATAATGACCAAAACGAACATGCTGTTAATCAGACAGCCCAACCATCAACCCCTGCCGTTGCCCAGAGCCCTGCTCCCCAAGCACAGGCAGCTAACCAAAGCACTGCAAATCAAGGAACAGCGGTGTCCGGTACTTCCAGTACGGTTCGCCACTCGGAAAACAGCAAAAAGGGTTCGGTTCATGAAGGGGATTCCAAAGAGAAAAAAGGCGGTAAGGAAAACGGCAAAGAAAGTAATGAGGATGAGTAGCCCTAAGTCGTTCCTCTAAAACTTCGCTATGAAGCAATGATATATAGATTGATAGATAAAGAAACGAAGCGGCCCAATTGAGCCACTTCGTTTCTTTATACAGTCAGACTTAAATACCACGAAGCGGCACCACTGATGACGAAAATTCAGATTAGGATTGGCGGATCACAAATAAAATGGACAGGTATTATCTACGATGATCCCGATGTCTTTGACGCGTTAAGTATACAAAAAACTTACCCTTTATCTTTTTGCCTAAAAGTTGGAATTCGTAACATCTTTTGATTTACCCTTTGATAGGGTTGATAGTAAGTATATAAAAGCATTGTGGCGTCTTTATGAGGGGTTCCTATATAGTCTTCTGTTATCATCTCATCCTTCACTGACTTCAGAAATTCACACCGATCGATTAAGCAGTGAAGAGCTTATACGGGCCTTCGAATTCTTAGATAAGCATGGAGACAGAATCTCACAACTAGGAGCAATTGAAGTCGGCCTGCGAATTATGCAATCGACACCCGAGGTCGAACAGATACTCATTCGTCTAATTAAGCAGCTATGTGACGATGATTTCAACGAAAAAGAAAACGGATTCAATCTTTTCTCGGCAATGTTCGTTCTTGTTGATGGAGAGTTGTCAAGGATCCGGCTGTTTACTAAAGAACCGCCTTTCTACAGAAGATTGGCGGCCTTGTCACAAGCAGAATTGATTTTTGACAAGTTGTGAACTCACCTGTTAACATACAATCATTTTGTGATTGGGCGTTTCGTGGCCGCGCACAACAGTACTATTTACAATCCCTAGCCGATATGCGTTTGGAGCCATGCTGGAGTCCTGAATTTTCTGATGGTCCGCAATTAAAAGCAAATTTCTTGGGGCGTATATTGATTGCCTCTCATCATTATGAGCATAATATCAAATCTAGAGATTTATCTGAACTTTTTTCCGGGAATAGTTCTGAATGTCTGTATTCATTTTGTGAATTCCCATTTTCATATTACCCTGGACCCTTAGAAGGTAATCAGGATTATCCCAAAATACTACCTGTCGAAATCTCCCAAGCCATTGAAACACAACTCCGTGCAGAGGAGGTCACGGCAAAATCGTTTATCGCTCTTGTCAACTCTGCACTGATATTTCGCGTTGGGGTTGATCAGGCGGAATTAGCAGCAAAAGCATTGAAACTCGGTAGTTACCGGCTTTCTAACGTAGAGAACCAGTCGCATCTTCTCGCAATATTAAATGGGCTGGCTACTGTTGCTGCGATTACTAGAAGTTACTCGCTTGCTGATGAATTGCGAATCCTTGTTCGTATATACAGGCGCGATCCACAATTTCCACTGTCTATAGAGGAGGCTACGAGGATTTGCCTGGTAGCTTCTTCAAGCCGTAAGGACCTGAAGGAGTGGAGAAATCTAGCTGGTGAATGGCTGACAGAACTAGCGTTTAGTGATTTGGAGGAGAGTGAAGGTGAAGTGTTTATTCCTACCTGCAGTGTATCTGTAAAATAGTTCCCGAAATGTGGATAAATTGCGGAAGAGCTGATGCTGCATTAATGGCATATAACGCACGAACTTGTTGATAATTATCGTGTATATACACCATCCAGAATTACGGATAGGATGGTTAATGTGGATATCACGAATCGTGATGATTGGAAGAAATAATTTACTTCCTATGCAACGCGATGGTAAAGTTTGAAAAAGCTATTAAGAAACCGTTAAAAAAGGCAGCTTCTAATAAGTAGCTACTTTCATGGCATACAAAAGTAAGCTTGCATTATTCATATACTCATTAGGCTAATAATCAGAGGTTTCCAAATCCCAATCTGAAACATATCGTAGGAGGTACTTATGGAACCAAGAAAACCAGTGATCGGCGGCAAGTACTGCCATTTCAAGAACAAAATGTACCAACTGCTGGCGGTTGCCACTCACAGCGAAACTGCGGAAAAATATATTGTTTATCAGGCGCTGTATGACGATTTCAGGGTATATATCCGTCCCTACGACATGTTTTTGAGCGAAGTAGACCATGTGAAATATCCGGAAGTCAAGCAAAAATATCGTTTTGAGTTGATGCAGGAGCCGGATCGCTGATGATGAAATTCGAATTGGGTGAAAAATATTGCTGGGCAGAGCAGTTGGGATCATCGGATCAACCTTTACCACTGGTGATTTTGCTGTCTGGTGATGACAGCATGCAGCAACTGTCAGAAATCAGTGAAATGCTATTGCCCCGGATCGAAGCGGGGATGTGCCAGCCGTTTCTTATCACAGGATTCGGCCCCATCGATTGGAACCGGGACTTTTCACCATGGTATCTGGAAGGCACGGGTGGCCGGATATTTGCCGGAAAAGCCGACGAAACGCTTGGCTTTATGAAAAATACTCTGATGCCATCGCTGCAGAGCCTTTTTTTCCTCAAAAGCGAAGTATATCTGGTGGGCTATTCTCTGGGGGGACTGACGGCTTTATATGTTCACTGCATGTTAGGTTTTACCGGTTGTGGCAGTTGTTCTGGGTCGCTATGGTATCCGGGATGGCTGGAATTTTTGCAGAAGCACCAGCCTTCCGGCAAAGTCTACCTGAGCTTAGGTGGCAAAGAAGAAAAGACCAAAGATCCCTTAATGTGCGAAGTGGGCACAGCAACACAGAAGTCCAAAGAGATGATTGCAAAATCCGCCAAAGTGACCTATGTGAAAGAGCCCGGCGGGCATTTTCGAGAAATACCTCAGAGAATCGGCAGGGCCATTTTATGGCTGCTGAATCCATAATGCCCAAAATATTTCAATAATTCCCCTATACTTTAGCCCAATCATTATATCTACTTAACTTATGGGAAATTTAATGTGAGAATTTTTCTTGAGAATAAACTTTCCTCTTCCCGTTGAGTAGTCACTAAATTCCAACTCTACTAAGCAAGTAAAAAAATCATTACCTTCTTGTGCATGAGATCACATTTTATTCCTAATGAATTTAATATAATGGACTCAACAAGGAGAGTGATCCAAATGAACAAGATCGTTGACCTTTCAAAATCAGTTTATGAGATCTGTTCCAAAGACCCAGAGGTTATTAAAATCATGAAGGAAAAGGATTTTTGAGGCCATGGAATCCGTGGGGATTTCATAAGAAGGTGGGCCTATTGGGGTAATGCTCTATGAACATGATAAAGGATGAAGCTATATACAGCACTTATGTATGCGCATATTGAGAAAGAGAATAATATTCTTTATCCAATAGCAGAAATGCATCTTTCTGAACCAACAAAAAAAACTTACGCTGGATTTCGCAAGCGTTCAAACTCAGGAGACAGGTAATGGTTTGTATGAAAAATATTTTACAATTATCCAACATTTAAGACCGGTTATCTCCTGGTTGGAATGAAGGGTAAGCGTAATAATTTAGAGTGGAGGGTTCTTATATGACACAACATTTAATTAAGAATATTGATTTTTCCAAGGTATTAGAAATGGAATCATTGGTTCAATACACAGAAGGCCAAGTTGTGAGCAGAACTCTGGCTCAAAGCAAGACAGTAAGTATTACGTTGTTTGCTTTTACTGAAGGGGAAGAAATTAGCTCACATTCGTCCGGCGGTGATGCGATGGTCTATTTACTTGATGGAGAAGCGGAAATTACGATTGGGGAAGAAAAGTTCTCCATGAAAAAGGGAGAAACAATAGTCATGCCTGCTGGTATTCCTCATGCCTTATTGGCGGTTAAGAAATTTAAAATGCTTCTGGTTGTCGTATTTGCCTCATAGGGCACCAACGTAGAAGATGACCTGAAACTATTCCTGGGCTAAGAGACAAGCTGTCTGGGATGTAAATTAACGAGCAGAAGGGTTAAGAGAGATTAAATAATACTCTTTTAACCCTTTTTAGTAGCAGAAACGTGGTATATTGCAATAGTTAAACTGTCAAACGCCAGTATGATATAATCAACACAATAAATGGTAATATTCCAAAGATAAAAGAAGCAAAGATAGAATAAAAACAGTACTTAAAATAGTAAATTAGGGGGTTAATGGCGTTTGGAATTTATTCTTGAGGACAAAACAAGAACTATTATTGAAGAAAACGGTGGGAATTTAATTATCAAACAAGAACTCAGCTACAGTTGAAAGGGTTGGATTAGCAGACTCTGGTCAGAGGCTGGCAACAAAACTGAAAGCTCAAAGTTCTATGATGAGTATCAACATCAAGGAATAAAAATATATATTGATAAAACCCTGAAGGTGTCGAATCAAATTCACATTGATTTAAATTCAGATCTTCCATTATTGGAACCATCCTTTACAATTAAAGGTGTGTCTTTTCAAAAAAAATTTCCTAATTAACTGCCAAGGTAAACTTTTCTGCTTCTAGGCCTCTGCATGTTTTAGCGTTAGCGGTTTCAATTAAAGTTTATCATTATATGCTCTTTCTAAGCTTTGTCTTCGGACAGAGCTTGTTTTGTAGTATAAACTGTGCCGGCTTAGCCGCATTATTGTCCGAGCTTGTACGCGCGCGGTGGATCTCCCTTCGCTTCCTCGGGCCGGTTTTTTTATGCTTATGAGTTTCCTGTTGGTTGATTTTTTCAACCGAAGTATCGGATGAATCCATTGTGCTCAAACTGTTTCCAGGACTATACTCTAAGTGTGAGGTGAGAAGTTATGCGAGCAATAAACATTGCAAAGGTTATTTCAGCAAAGCGAAAAGAAAAAGGTGTTACCCAAGATGACCTTGCCGAATACATCGGCGTGTCCAAAGCATCTGTTTCCAAGTGGGAAACCGCCCAGAGCTATCCCGACATAACCTTGCTGCCGCAGCTGGCGGCGTATTTTAACATTAGCATTGACGAACTTGTTGGCTATATCCCGCAGATGACTATGCAGGACATCCGTAAAACCTACCACAGGCTCGCCGATGACTTTAGCAAAAAGCCCTTTGATGAGGTGCTTTCCGAATGCCGCTCTATCATCAGAAAATATTACTCATGTTTTCCCTTGCTGTTTAAGATGGCGGCGTTGCTATTTAATTATTGTTCGCTTCTGAAAGAAAAGGAAAGACAGCAAGCCTTATTGCAAGAGATATGCGGCTTATGTACACGGATTAAAACCGAAAGCGGTGATGCCCACCTTTCCAAACAGGCCAATTCTATCGAGGCCATGTGCCGTCTGGCACTTGGGCAACCTAATGAAGTGTTGGAACTGCTCGGTGAAAACACCAAACCAATAACAGACGATAATATGATGATTGCCTCCGCCTACCAGATGACCGGGAACATTGAAAAAGCGAAGTCGGTTTTGCAGGTCAGCTTGTATCAACATTTGCTTCATTTCGCGGCAAACGCGCACGCTTATCTTTTCCTGATTAAAGATGAGCCCGAGCGATTTGAACAGGCTTTGCAGCGGTTTATTCAACTTGCGGAATGCTTTGACTTGGAAGGGTTAACCCCTAATTCAATCTGTCAGCTGTATTATGCTGCCGCCAATGGCTACGCGCTGCTTAAGAACAAGGAAAAAGCGCTGGAAATGCTCAATCGATATGCCCATGTTTGCACAACGTCTCTCTTGCCGTTCAAAGTAAAAGGCGACCGGTTTTTTGACTGTATAGAGGAGTGGTTTACCGATGCGGATCTCGATTTGCAGGCGCCAAGAGATGAAAAGACAATCAAAACCAGCATTGTGCAAAGCGTTGCGGAAAACCCCGTCTTCGATCTTCTAAAGGCTGAGCCGGGGTATAAGAGTATTCTTCAAAAACTCAGAGCGTTTGCAAAACAACCAAATTATTAGGAGGGAAACGTTATGAATACCGAGAAAAGCAGCTTCATTGAAAAAAGCAGACAGTATGTGCAGGCTATCTTGAACGGAGATTTTGATTCCATTGTAGCGAATTTTAATGAAGAACTGGCCTCTCAAATCAATGCTTCTGTCCTTAGGCAGTCGTGGGACTCTGCCATAAAGGCCCTACCGACCTGTCAAGGCATTCTATCTGAGGATTATAAGAAAGCACAAGGCATGGACTTCGTAAGCGTAGTGCTTGATTATAGTTCAAGCGGGCTGCGCATTTCCTTCGGTTTTGATCATGACGGCAAAATATCCCGACTGGGTGTAAGTTATGTACCGCATCCATCGACACCTACCGAAGCAAAGCACTCCGATAAATTTAGCGAAACGCCCATTAAGATAGGTGACCCGCAGTATCCCCTAGATGGAAAGCTGACCATGTCAAAAGCGATCGGTGATGTGCCTGTGGTTATCCTTGTGCACGGCAGCGGCTCTCACGATATGAATGAAACCATTGGCAGTGCGGGAAACGCTGTCTTTGCCGATCTGGCCTACGGTCTTGCTGAAAGAGGTATTGCTTCAATCCGTTATAACAAGCGTTATTATCAGTATCCAGAGACCGTAACCCAAACCATTACAGTGTGGGAGGAGGTCATAAATGATGTAAACGCCGCTATTGCCCTGGCAAGAACAACGAACGGTATTAATAAGAACAAACTATTTATTATTGGGCACAGCCTCGGCGGGGTCCTTGCCCCGGAAATTGCCCGAGAAAATCCGGATATAGCAGGTTTTATAGCGCTTGCCGGCAGCGCGAGAAAACTTGAGGATATCATTCTCGATCAAAACAAGGCCGTAATTAAAGCCATGAACACGACGGATGCCGAAAAACAGGCGATATTGGACAGAGTAACTGACCTTGTCAATCAAGTTAAAGCGCTGACACCGGAAAGCCCGCATTGCGCCATCTTCAATATAAATAGCGAGTACTGGCTAAGTTTGAACGAAACCAATGCTTATAATATTGTTGCCGCTCTTCCCTTGCCCATGTTGTTTTTGCATGGCGACGCGGACTTTCAAGTGACTATCAAAGCTGATTTTGCGCTTTGGCAGAAACTCTTGCAAGGCCGCAAAGATGCGCAGTTCAAGCTTTATCCGAGACTTAACCATTTATTTATGAAATCCAACGGGAAAGCAGATGTGACAGAATACAACACTAAAGCGAATGTGGAAGAACAGGTAATTGCAGATATTGCCGAGTGGATTCACTTAATTGGCATCAGTAATCAATGATTTCTTTGTTCTCCCATGTGAATCTTCTCCGGAGAGAGGGTGCAACCCTTTCTGTAATAGTAGCACTTTAACGTAACCTCAGCCCTAGCCCACTCGAAGGGTGGGGCTAGGGCTGAGATTTATGACCGCGGTTCTAGAATGGAAAATGGTGTGGTGCCTGACACTAATTTATCAATGAAGCCATTGGGAATAAATTTCGACACTCATTAAAGGAGATTTTTAAACTATGCAAAAAAAATATGTAATCTGGAATTCCGAGAAGCCTGGGGATGCTACGAAATTTCCGAAATCATCCCTCAAAGAGATGGTATACTTCGGAGAAAATTCAAGCAACTGTCGTTTCCCGAATATAGAAGTTAACGAAGAAAATCAGGCGAAGCTTCAGAAGCTAGTCGAGGAGTATTATTTACTTAACGAGGGAGAACGCCAAGAGTTAAGCCTGATAAGTTTCTTTAAAAGGAAGGGAATCAAAATCGAGCATGTCGATGAATATGAAGAACCCCGCAAAATCTTCATTTTACTCATGTATTTCAAAGAAATTTGCAAACTGACAGACTTTGAACCCCTACTTGCAATTGAAAAAACAATTTAGGCCAAAGGTGTGGTGCCTGACACCAACTTATAGTTAGGTAAGGTTATGGCAGTAGGCCGAGAAACCATATGGTATTAATCCATTATGTGGAGGTAAAAAATGAACGTATTAATTACGGGAGGTACAGGTTTTATTGGAGGAGAGATATGTAATAAACTTCTTCAGAAAGGTCACACAATTATTTTGTTAACTCGGGTAAATGATAAGATTAGAGCGGATTTGCAAAAGCCTGGTATATCACTCTTCCCCTACGAATACGCACACGACAGCAAATTACCCCTTGAACTAATGGGAAAAGTCGATGGAATCATCAATATGGCCGGAGAGCCTATTTTTACCGGGCGTTGGACTGAGGAGAAGAAACGAAGAATTTTAGACAGTAGAATTAATATTACTCGGCAGTTAGTGGAATGCATCGCTAAGCTTAAAGGGAAGAAGCCGCATGTGCTGGTAAGTGCCTCAGGGCTTAGGAGACGTCTTAGGAATTACGAAAGACTATGTCAACATGATTGAAAATGGAAGGCGTAAGCCTGGTTTCGCCTTAGCCAAACGAATTGCCGACTTCTTTACTGTGACGGTGGACGAGCTATTTTTTTAACTCTAATCGAACGAATTATTCGTATATGGTCATTTGTGAAGAGAATTGTTCGGAGGACATAGGACAAAAGGAGGGGGACATCATGACTAAACTCGAGATGACGATTCATGCCGAGGAACTGGTTACAGCAATCATACGCAGAGGATACCCCCTATACCCAAGCCGTCCTCCGGAAAACCCTCGTGGCAGCCGTAGCGAGAATCTATGATCCCGGCTGTAAATTCGACTATATGCTCCTCTTAAAATTAATCTCTGAAATTACTGGCATGTCAGAAGAGGGAATAAAAAATTTAAGATGAGTGTTAGCGCCAAAAGGGGCTACTCAAAATGATGTCAACAGTTGACCTAATGCGACAAAATATCTAAAGGAAATATTATATTTACAGAGAATTATAATATATCCTAAGGATTCTTTGTAAATGGGGTTTTATGCAAGTATGGATATTCTAAATATTATAAAGCGTAAGGAAATCGAGGATGAACTAAGCAGAACCAATTCACTACTGAAACTATTTGTTCAAAAAACTAATCGAAAAGCATATCTTGACGAAGTATTAATACTCCTTCAAGAGTGGATTGACTGTCGATGTACAGGTATAAGGGTATTGAATGATGAAGGCTATGTTCCATATGAATCTTTTGCTGGTTTTAGTCAAGAATTCATGGGATCAGAGAATTGGCTTTCTGTTAATCATCATCAATGTGCCTGTATGAGGGTGATTTTAGAGAAACCTGAATCGCAGGATGCTATCTGCATGACTAATGTTGGTTCTTTTTGCTGTAATAATACAATTGAGTTTATTTGTGAAATGTCAACGGAAGAGCAATCAAGATTTAGAGGTAAGTGCATAGAATTAGGTTATAAGTCCGTCGCTATAATTCCGATACGATATCAAGAGAGAGTTCTCGGAGTAATTCATCTTGCGGATGAAAAGGAGGGGAAGTTACCTTCAGAGTTTATAGAGTTTATTGAAAAAGTAGCTCCATTAATTGGGGAAGCAATGTATAGATTTAATTTAGAAGATGAACTCAGATATAAAAACGACAATCTTGAAAGACTAGTAGAGGAACGTACAAAGGAGCTGAAACTTGCCAATGAGCAACTCAACCACGATATTGTTGAACAAAAATTGGCGAGCGAGAAATTAATTAGAGCCCAAGAAGAAAAGGTTTCTATTCTGGAAAGTATGACAGATTGCTTTTTTGCAATGGATCGGGACATGCGGTTCACTTATATAAATCACGCAGGAGAAATTGCCTTTGGAAAATCTCAGAATGAGTTATTGTCCCAAAAAATTACTGAAGTAATTAAGGTTAATGATACCGCACTGCAACACTATCATGAAGTTATGAGTGAAAAGAAGTCAGCTACTTTTGAAATCATTTCCGAAGCTTTAGGTGGTAAATGGTTAGAGATAAGTGCTTATTCCGCGGAAAACGGACTAACCTGTTATTTCCGTGACATTACAAGCCGTAAGATAGCAGAAGGTGAAATTGCAAGATTTGACCGCCTTAATCTTGTCGGACAATTGGCGGCAGGTATTGCTCATGAAATAAGGAATCCCATGACTACGGTGCGTGGTTATCTCCAATTGTTGGGGGTGAAACCTGAATATGCAACTCAGAGATCTACGTTCGAGCTTATGATTTCGGAGGTGGATCGGGCAAATGCTATCATTACAGAATTTCTTTCACTCGCTCAGACAAAACCATCTGAAATGAAATCCCGAAACCTTAATGACATAATCAGTCATTTGTATCCACTTCTTGAAGCGGACACGTTTACCCAGAACAAACAAATTAAGTTTATTGCAGGAGAGATTCCTGATCTAGCACTCAATGCAAAAGAGATTTCCCAACTGATTCTTAATTTAACCCGCAATGGACTTGAGGCAATGGCGGAAGGTGGTACGTTAAGCATTGAAAGTTATGTAGAGGACTGCAAGGTAGTGCTTGAAATTGCGGATGAAGGCTGTGGTATCCCAAAGGAAAATTTTAAAAAGTTAGGAACACCTTTCTTTACAACTAAAGATACTGGGACTGGGTTAGGATTTGCATCATGCTACAAAATTGCAGAATCTCATAATGCGAAGATTTGTATTGACTCTAGTCCTAAAGGTACAACAATCTCAATTCTTTTTCCTATACCTAAAATGGAGTAGGAAAGAATAAAATGATCAGCTAATAATAGCAAGCTCATGCGTGTTGTAATTGGTTTGCACATTGAGCATATACAAATGTTTAACTCTCAGAAATATCTGGGAGTTTTTTTGCCGTATCAATTGACAGAGTTAGCGAGCTTATTGAAATCTTAAAATATCTCCACTCAAAGGGCGTAGTCCATAGGGACATAAGGGTGCCAAATACGTTGTATGACCAGAGATACAGGGCAGATATGGACTTCGCTTATTTGGGTGATTTCCTGCTGCGCCTGTACTATTCTTCCTTTGAATTTAAGGGTAGAAATAAACGTCCCTGGTATGAGGAGCTGGAATTTCACGAGACGTTTGGAGTAATTTGAGGGTGGAGTTCAACGAAAACGGAATACAAAGGACTGATGGGACTTCAAAAACAGGACCACTTCTTATAGCGGTTACTTAAAGCGTATAGTTGCACAAACAATTTCCGAATGAGTCCCTATCCTTAAAGGCGGACCCCAAGTCCCATAACCTGATGAGACGATTAAATTATAATTGCCCTTTTTCAAGTATCCCCAGTCTATTTCATAGACAAGCTTGGTGATTAAATTGCCTGGGAATATTTGTCCTTCGTGTGTATGCCCTGCTAACTGAAGATCTATTTGATTTTGTTGAGCTGTTTCCAATTCAAGGGGTTGGTGATCCAACAAGATCAGCGGCAGCGAGGAGTCTACTCCCTTGGTTAAATCCCCTAACTCTTTTCGTCCCTCAGTGTTGCCTCCGCCACGCCTACTGGGATTATCTCTCCCGATCATGTAGAAGCTATTTTCCACCTTAATGTATTGATCCCTAAGAACATTGACCCCTGCTTCTTTCATTAAACGCACTTGATTATCATCGCGTGCCCAACGGTCATGGTTCCCGGGAACAGCAAAAACACCATACTTTGAATGCAACTGTTTGAACGCTTCCAATAGTTGTTGGAATTCCTGTTGATTGACCGTACTGTCACAAATATCTCCATCGATTACTATGACATCTGGGTTAAGTTCATTGATCGAATTAACCATTTTATTAAGGCGTTGTACATCGACAATTTTCCCATAGTGAATGTCCGATATCATTGCAACTCGAAGCTGGTTAAGGGATGGTGCACTTTTATCAACCGATAGTTCATACCGTGTTATGACAGGATTTTGAGCGTTATAGGTACCGTAGGTTAACGTTGAAAAAACCAAAAGCAAAATTAAGCAGCCAATAATCAGGGGGGTTCTGTTATGATGCTTAATAACTTTCGGAACAAATCTCAAATACTTATCGAGCAGCTGAACTAAATCTGCAAGCAAAAGGAAAAAGAAGATGTAGACAACGGCTAACATCGAGTACCAACCACAGGTGGATATCCAAACTTTGTTAATTAGCGGTATAAAACCCTGCCCTATTTCCGTGATAGGAAAGGCTAAAACAAGAATCCCAAAACAGAACCAATAAATACGCTGGATAATCTTTTTTGAAGCTTTAAGTACACTCCATCCCCGACGGGCTATATAAACACTGATTAAACAATAGATCCCTAGGAAAGTACTCGATATAATACCCCACATAAGTCTCCCCGCCCACATTCTCTTATTTAAATTTGGTCTTCCAAGTTGAGTGTCCTATGAGCAACACTTCATGTCTGTTGAAATGTTTAAATATATTTTTGGGTTTTTAGAATCGCTTGTGGTTAATGATACCTATCAATTTGATGACTATTCAAGGTATATTGCTACGTTATATTCCTCTTTGGTATAAAGAGCAGCAGGGGCGAAGAGAGAAGTGGGGTTGTTACGAACTGCCTCTGCATAGTATTCGCTCCAGGCACTCATGCCGGCGATGAGTTCGATCATCATACAGCCCCGGGCTTTAATGGGCATGATATTCATCACCCTATCATTTTATATACTTGTATTATATCATAATTATGATAGGTGGATGCTTGTAGGCGGGCCGACGACCAACCATCCGAACGAAGTACTGCTGAGTGAGCAGGACATTATGAATCCGCAGCAGCGGTGGCAAAGTATCAAAATTGCACTGGGTAAATTGCAAATAAGTGTGAGAAGATATTCGGTTAAATAAATGAGCATCTTCGTCTAAGTTTTTTAGTTGAAGATGCGTATTTTATAAGGGTAATTCCGAAAATACATATATACTTCGTTATGGATTCTTCACAATTTGTCAAATGGAGGTGATATAATCAAGCGTTAAGGCGGTTAATATAAAATGTTAGTTAGTCCGTGAGGTGAACGCAAAGGATGATCAACCTTTGAATACCGCCTTAGCGGATACTCTGGCAAATTTCAAGCGAAATGAGCGCAAGTAATAATGAGGTCCAAATTGATTCCAACGGGGGAATGTTGCTTTGAAGATCATTGATGCCCATTTTCATTTTTCGAATCGACTTGGCTTTAAAGAAACGGCCAAAAATATATCGCAAGTAGAATTTAGTGCTCATGGGCTAAGAAAAGAGTTTGGACAAGCAGGGGTGGTCGCTGGAATCATCATGGCAACGCCTGGGCGGGAACCCGACCAGCCTTCGGGGAGTCCGGAAGAATTTGATTTAGAGGATGGGACTGTAGAAGGTTTACTTTCTTGTGTCGGAGTCAATCCTGAAAAACTAAAGGAAGATCACGATGAACTCGATTATATTGAAGGGGAGCTTAAAAAAAGGTGGGTGACTGGGATTAAACTCTATCCCGGTTATTTTCCGTATTATGTTTATGACCCGATCTATGATCCCATCTATGAGCTTGCTCGGAAATACCAGGTTCCCGTGGCGATTCATTGTGGTGATACACAATCCCCCAAAGGACTCTTGAAATACTCCCATCCATTAACGATCGATGAGTTAGCCGTAAAACAAGAGGAGGTCACGTTTGTGATCTGCCATATGGGCGTCCCCTGGGTGATTGATGCGGTAGAGGTCATGGCCAAGAATCCTAATGTTTACGTGGACTTATCTGGACTCCTGGCAGGGAATAAAGAGCACGTGATGAAAATGAAAGAGAAAAAGCTTTACGTCGAGTATATTCAACAAGCCTTAGTCCTATCGAATCGTTACGATAAAGTTCTCTATGGATCGGACTGGCCACTTGTACCGATTGAACCCTATGTGGAATTTATTAAACAGCTTATACCGGAGGAGTACCATGAGGCTGTGTTTTATCGAAATGCGCTTAAGGTTTATCCCAAACTCAATGAAATTTTATGATCGAGGAGGACGATAGGAATGGATTTTGGTGAAGTTTTCAAGGATATTTCGGCGGGAATTTTGGTTACGGATGCTGATTTCAATGTGGTCTGGGCCAATACCTTCGAGGAAAAGTTCTATGGGAAACCCGTTATGGATTTGTGGGCTGTAGAGTGCCACAAGGAAGAAAATCGCCAAAAGATTGCCGACTTTGTGGCACGATTTAAAACCGGGGAATTAAAATCCTTTACAAAAATAGCCTTCGGGATGGTCATTACTTATAGTAGCTATTTTAAGGATGGGGAGTTTGCCGGAATGGTTCGAACTCGGATTAATTTGCCCGAAGGCTCGGATGCGAGGGAGACCGCTCATTATCCAAAGTGAGTAAGATTTAGCAACTCGCTCATAGCGAGTCTTGGATATTTAGCTTCCCCGGGGTCGGTGACCTGGGCATGCTCCACATTGTTATGATGTGTTCGTTCTATAATAAATTAATTCAGCAAAGAGCATCGGTAAGGTGCTCTTTTTCCGTAAGCGGAAACAACGATACGATATTTGTTTGTACTATTGACAAAGCATTTATTTTACCCGAAACTTTGTTTTGAGAGAACTGATAATGTACTATTTAGCCGTAGACTTTCTTTAATAAAGGAATTTATTAATTTGCGGGGATTCTTATAACTTGACCCGCAAAGATTGTATTAGGATTAGTTATCTCTGGATTGATCTCCAAGATACTTTGAATTGAAACGTTAGGTCCGAGTCCATCCCAGTATTGAGGGATATAGTTTGTGGGAGAAATAGCATCGTGCAACTTAGGGTCTCTTCCTTTTAGACCAAAGAATGGAGTGGGAGTAAGGTCATGAATGATGAACTAAAGCCCTGTAAAACTTGTTCCAAAGAAGTGGCGAATTCCGCCACTCGCACGGCAACGACACCGTGTCGTGGATTGTTTAAGAAAAGCTTCTTTTTATGTGGAGATGATGTATGATGGATTTAAATGACTTCAGGCAGTACATCAGATATATTGAATTAGACAGAAGTAAGGTTCCATCATTTTCTCAATATCCTTTTAATTTACCAGCTGTAAAGAATTTAGATAAGTTATTATTGCATCCAAAAGTAACATTTGTTGTTGGTGAAAATGGTTCCGGAAAGTCAACAATTTTGGAATCAATAGCTGTTGCTTATGGTTTTAATGCTGAGGGGGGAACCAAAAACTTCGGTTTTTCATCCAGAGCAACTCATTCTGATTTAAATAACTATGTGAAGGTTGTTAAAGGTATAAAAAAACCTCGCACTGGATTTTTCTTGCGGGCCGAAAGTTTCTATAATTTTGCTTCAAATATTGATGATTTGGATTCGGAAATGTCTTTTGGACCGCCTTTAATCGACTCTTATGGAGGTCGTTCATTACATGAACAATCACATGGAGAATCATTCTTCGCGGTATTTCTTAATAGGTTTAGTGGAGAAGGTATATATATTCTGGATGAACCTGAGGCTGCATTATCCCCATCTCGACAAATGTCCATGCTCACTAGGATACACGAATTAGTTAGAAAGGGGTCTCAGTTTATTATTGCAACGCATTCCCCAGTAATAATGGCATATCCAGACGCTATGATATACCAAATAAAAGATGAAATTGAACAGGTAAGTTATGAAGAAACAGAACATTACCAAGTTATGCGCACTTTCTTAAATAATACTCAAAAGATGCTCAATCTCTTGTTGGAATGATATGCGAAAGAGCGGAGCTGTGGACAACGCTCGGCCAAAACCCGATGCAACCCTAGGTCGGGATGGCTAAAAAGTTCATATTAAACCCTAGTTCGTAGGGGAGAAAAGCTTTGGCTAAACGAGAATTGCTGGCGTTGCAAAAGGAAGGGAAGGTTATTGCTCATGAAATTCGGGTGGGAAAAGGGGCTAGTAAAATTTCTACATAAGTTCTTTTCCGTTACAACCTTAATATTTGCGGTTTCATCATTCTTTAATATCGAGAACTGGTTCCTTCGGATTTTTATGCAAGGAAGTCTTAGCTTAATGATGCTATTCATGGGTATACATACTAATTCCCAAGTAAAGAAAAAATTTAAAGGTGGATATTTGCTGATAGGAGCAGCTGTTTTTTCATTTTTTGTTATGATTAATACAATCGGTGTTGGTATTAAAATTGGTGCATTCTAGTAACTTTCGATTTTATGATTAAGGAGTTCTAGCGTTTTCTTGATATCTTCCATTCTTGCTATGAGCTGCTTACGCTGCTCGAAACGCTATATTTATAGTAAGACTATCATTATTTTAAGTTAGTAGGGTGAGCAGATTTGAAAAAGGTTATCGGAATTTTTCTGAAGGGTCTCTTTGTTTTAATGCCAGTAGCGATAACGTTTTACATCCTTTATAAAATGTTTCTAATGACTGATGGATTATTTAAAGGATTGCTGGAACGAGTCGGGTTATATTTTCCTGGGCTTGGAGTGATTGTTACAGTTGCAGTAATTTTTATAGTAGGATTACTTGCCTCAAACTGGTTTTCGAACAGGCTTTTGAATTATTTAGATAAGATCTTAATTAAAATACCACTCGCCGGTAATATCTACGGTATTATCAAAGATACGGTGAGTTCCTTTTCGTCGAATAAAAAGGGCTTTTCTCGCTTAGTTCTTGTCAATATATCAGATGATATTAAGCTTTTGGGATTTCTAACAAATGAGGAGGAAAGCATCTTTATTCCTAAGGGTTACGTGGCTGTCTACTTAATGCAGTCAATGCAATGGGCAGGGAATCTAATTTTGGTACCGGAAGAAAAGGTCCAGGAAGTTGAAGTTTCTTCAGAAGATGCTATTAAGTTTATCGCTTCGGCTGGGCTGCTCAACAAAAAAACTAACCGCGGCAAAACCGACGAAACAAGCCGATAATCGGAAAGGGGTGAACATAGCATGAGATCTCCAAGGTCGATCCAAGATTTTATTACAAGGATACTTATTTCTGATCTTAATATGTTAACTGTGGAATTAAACCGTGGAGTCGTTAGAATAGACGACAAGGATATCCGGCTGCCCGTCATTGAAATCACATTTGGCAATATTCGTGAATTTGACTATTTTAGTGTTCTTAACGTAAGACTAAAAGAATTTCTACAGGACCAACAATTCCTTTTAACCAATGGTGACGAGAATGATATTTTTGTATTTATATACCAGTACGAGATGGTTATAAAGTGAATCTTTCAAAAAAACAGAGTTAATCCCAACGTATCTCATGATATATGAACTCCCTTAACCTCCATTATCACCTAATTGAAGTTCAGAAGGGAAACTTTAATATTGAAATTGATGGAGACTTATTTCAATTGGCGCAACGCCGTTTTTAAGTCGATATCCATTGGAGTCATTCACAAATTAATAAATAAATGATTCACAGATAGTGCTTTTATATTATTTGTGAGGCTCACTGCAAAATGTCAGTGAGCCTTTTTAAGTTTGATTCTATTGAGCAAGCCAGTGCCCGTTTTAGGGGATAGGACAAAGGCTACATTTACACTCGATTAAACAATCCAAGCCTTACCGTAGTCGAGGATAAGATGGCTTCCTTGGTATATAAGCCCAAGTAGTCAGGAAAGTAACATAGGCATAGGTGACTTTAGGACAGAAGAAGCGGAAATGAACAAGATTGCCGATGCCCTTATACCCTTACTGTCTTGCTAGCGGTCCCCTCTCGCTATCCTATGAGAAGGTTAATACGTTGCGAAGACAGTGTCTGTGCGGTTAAAAATCCACCCAAGAGAGAGGTAATGTTGAAGGGTTTGAGGGTATAAACAGCGAAGTTCCATTTAGAGCTTTATAAAGCATTGCTCAAAGGAGTTATGTAAATGTCAAGACAATACAGAAGAAAAATCAATATAAGCCCTAGCGCTGCTCCATCTATAGATATATCTCGAAAAATGGAATCCTATAGTCAAAGCAAAGAATTGTTCAGGGTACTAGTCAATCAAGCTGGGGTTGGCATCTTTGTAACCGATTGCGAATACCGCTTGATAAACATAAATTCTTGGCTCTGCTCAATGTTTGGCTATGCTAAGGAGGAACTTATAGAGAAAAATTTCGTTGAGTTAATCGTTACGGAAAGCCTAAATAACGGGTATGAACTTTCCTCTAATATTCAGGAAGGTAAGACAATTGTTGAAGAATTATGGTGCCGACGCAAAGATAACTCTGTTTTCTTGTGTGAATTAACAATTAATATACTTGCCGGCGGCAGACTGCAAGGGATTGCCCGGGATGTTACCAAATACAGGCAGACTGAACTGGCTTTAAAGGAAAGTGTGGCCCGCTACCAGGCAGTGGTAGAAGATCAGATAGAACTTATCAGACGTTTTCGACCTGACGGTACGCTGACCTTTCTCAATAGTGCCTTTTGCAAATACTATGGTAAGGACATGGATGAATTGCTGGGACAAAATTTCATGAATTTATTCCCGGCGGAGGATCGGGAAACAGTAAAACGGCAAATATTTTCCCTTAACAAAGATAACCCTGTGGCTATAGCTGAGCGCCGCTTTATCAGACCCAATGGGGAAGTAGTTTGGCAGCAGTGGACAAATAGGGCTGTCTTTAACGAGAGCGGTCAAATTGTTGAGTATCAATCCGTTGGCAGGGATATTACAAAAAAAAAGCAAGTAGAGGAGCAGCTAAAAAGAAGTGAAGCCAGGTTCAGGGCGATTGTGGAGGATCAGGTTGAACTGATAAGGCGGTTTAATACTGATGGGACCTTTACTTATGTAAATGGTTCCTTTGCCAAATTTATTGGTCAACCTGTCGAAGAAATTATTGGGCAAAATTTTACTACGTTTATTCGTGCCGATGACCGGGAGGAAATAAGGAAAAAAGTTTACTCTTTGACCCCGGAAAACCCTGTTGTCGTTACGGAACCGAGATTTGTTGACAATCAAGGTCAAGTACATTGGACCCAGTGGGTGAACCGGGCTATCTTAAATGAGCATGGTGAAATTGTGGAATACCAGTCTGTGGGACGAGATATAACTGCACAAAAAGAAGCGGAATTAAAGATTGCCGAAGCCAGAGAAGCTACTGAAAGGGCTTCCAGGGTTGCCACCCTTGCCGTTATAGGCGGGGGAATTGCTCACGAGATTAACCAACCATTAAACGCTATTAAGGTTTTGGCTGAAACAATGCTATATCTATATAACTCCAGGAAAGAGGTACCTTCCCACGAAATTATAAAAAGTGTAACAAATATATCCCGACAGGTTGACCGCATCGATTCCATAGTAAACCACTTGCGTTCCTTCCTTAAATATAGCCAGAGTTTTGAGTATGTACCCTGTGATATAAATGAAGTGGTTGAAAATTCCTTGCCACTGGTAAAAAACCAGATCTTATCAAGGCGTATTAAAGTAACCAAAAGACTAGAGGCAGTTTTACCTGTCTGTGGCTGCTTTGTTCGTTTTGAGGAAGTTGTGTTAAACTTAATAATGAATGCCGTACAGGCCTTAGAACCCTGTAAACAGGAACAAAAAGAAATCGTTCTTAGTACCTGGGTAGAAGATCATAAAATCCATCTAACTGTTAGTGATAATGGGCCTGGGATTGACCAGGAGATTGCCCAAAAAATATTTGAACCGTTTTTTAGTACTAAGGATGCAAGTAACTCAATGGGCCTTGGGATGTCTATCGTTCATTCCATTGTTATGTCAAGTAACGGAACTATTTCAGTTGCTAATAACCCCAGTGGTGGAGCTATTATTCATATTACCTTTCCTAGTTGTTAATCATCATGGAGGCGAGAAGCTGTGAAGATTTTACTTGTAGATGATGAACGGGAGAGCAGGTCGTTTTTAGCCAACTACTTAGCTCTCCAGAGTCATACTATAATCGAGTGTGATTCCGGCGAAGAAGCTTTGGAGGTTTACAAAGAGAACCGCTTTCAGATGGTTTTATCAGACATAAAAATGTCGGGTATGTCAGGTATAGAACTGATTGAGGCAATTAAGTCCTTAGACATGGAACCAAAAGCAGACCTAGTACTTTATACAGGTTTTGTTGACGTATCGCTGGCTATTTCCGCTTTAAGAGCAGGAGCCTATGATTATTTGACCAAACCCATTAACTTTGAGGAATTAACGTCTATCCTAGAACGTGTTGAGGAACATCAGAATCTCCTCTATGAAAATAAAGAGCTTACAGAGCACTTTGATGAGAAGTTGAAAGAGGCCACCAGGGACGCTGAACATCAATTAACCCAACTAAAGCAACTGGTTGCTAAACAGGCCGGGATTGAAAATATTGGGGTTTTTTCTGATGATATGAAAAGCCTGGTCAAGCATGCCCAGCAATACCATACTGATCGAACGGTTCCTGTATTGATTCAAGGTGAAACGGGAGTGGGGAAAGAGGTCATTGCCAGAATCATCCATTATGGGAATCTAGAAACCCCGGGGCCCTTTGTGGATATAAACTGTGCTGCTATTTCCCCAACATTGTTTGAAAGTGAATTATTCGGCTACGAGGGCGGTTCTTTTACCGGAGGGGTGACCAAAGGGCAAAAAGGCAAATTTGACATTGCAGCCGGCGGCACCCTATTTCTGGATGAAATAGTCGAACTACCTTTGGAACTGCAAGCTAAACTTCTCCGAGTATTAGAAGAAAAAAGTTTCTATCGTGTTGGTGGCTTGAAAAAGATTAAAACGGATGTGCGGATTATTTGCACTGCAAACCTGGATTTAGAAAAGCAAATTGAGGATGGTATGTTCCGTAAAGATTTATACTATAGGCTCAAAGTAGGGCGGATCTTAATTCCTCCCCTGCGTGAAAGAGAAGACGACATTCTGCCGCTCACCCTAATGTTCTTAACAGACTTTTCAAAACGCAGGGGAAAACATTTTAGCAGGATAAGCGAACCAGCTGCAAAGTTTCTAATGTCCTATCAATGGCCGGGTAATGTGCGGGAACTTCGCAACGCCATGGAATGGGTTTCATTTATGTTTGATGATGAAGAGTTAAAATTAGAACATCTGAGTAATCTTACTCCAAAGGGTACAGGGGAGAGGAAGGAAACTAAATCTTTAACGCCTGACCCTATTAACCTTGATGAGCACATAGATGATCTAGTTGAGGAAGCCCTGAGACTATACAATGGCAACAAAACAAAAGCAGCCCATCATCTAGGAATTTCTGTGCGTGCTCTTTACTACCGCCTTGAAAGAATGCAGAAAACCGTTGTCAGAAAGAAGTAAATACCTAAATATCTAAATATCTTCCCCCAATCCATCATTGTAAGAGTTTACTTATGAATGATGGATTGGGGGATTTCTTTACGCAAAACCATGCAATATTTTCATACCCGTTACAATAACGTATACGTCATTTATAGATTGCACGGAAGATGATAAGTTTTTGATCTGGCCGCAAACTCCCATCGAATCCAGTAAATATGCGGGTTTAACCCTGTATTTGGCAGAACTATAAAAAGTTAATATTGTGGCATAGTTATTGCAAAATAATGTTGTAACATGTCAAACCACTCAACCATGAAGCAACTAATATTTTTCAGGGGAAGGAGTTGGCACGCTAGTGAAATAATTACCAAGTTGGTCCCAAAGTACCTATACGACCGGCATTCAGAATTCTGTAGTCCGAATTCTGACGACCTAATGAGTAACAAAAGTACTTTGATTCTTAAAAAATAAATTAGTAGGTGGTGAATTTCGTGATAGAAAATATCTATCTAGTTATGCTGCTGCTTTTTACCGCAGGTATTTTACTGCCCTGCCTAACGAACAGTAGCCCAAAAGTAACGAACATTTTGTCTCACGGTCTATCATTGTTAGGTTGTTTAGCCATTGTGGCCTGTTCAGTTGAAGTATTTATTTCCGGCGGCGTGACGTTCACCTATTCTATGGGCCTGCCGGTTGGCTCCTTAATCATCAGAATTGATAATCTATCTGCTTTTTTCCTGCTGGCCTTGGGAGTTGTAGGGACAGCGGCCAGTATTTATGCTCTCGGTTACAGCCAGGAGTATTACAAGCAGCGATTAGGACTGATGGCCGCACTTTATAACTGCTTTATCTTATCAATGGCTCTGGTCCTGACCGTTAGCCAGGTGGCCTACTTCCTCATCGCCTGGGAGCTAATGGCCGTAGTTTCTTTCTTCCTGGTAAACCATGAATATGAAAAGACAGAAAACACCCGGGCCGCCTATAAGTACATTTTGATGACTACCCTGGGAACTGTCTTTATTACAACGGCATTTTTAATCCTAAGTATGACAGTTCACAGTTTGGACTTCCAAATGTTCAAAGGTGCTTCCTTAACGAATACCATGCGCAATATTGTTTTTTTATGTGCCTTAATTGGTTTCGGTACCAAGGCAGGTGTGATCCCGCTGCACATATGGCTACCTGAAGCACATCCGGCGGCACCCAGCCATGTATCGGCCCTGATGTCCGGTATTATGATCAAAACGGCAATTTACGGCATGTGCCGGTTTTACCTGGAGTTCTTGGGTGTCGGACCTGCCTGGTGGGGTGAAGTGGTTCTTTTCCTGGCCATAATCTCCTCAGTCCTCGGTGTTTTATATGCCCTGATGCAGAACGACCTAAAGCGCCTGCTGGCTTATAGCTCGGTAGAAAACATCGGTATCATCTTACTTGGTATTGGCGCGGGTATGGTTTTCATGAGTAAAAATCAGCCTGTCCTAGCGGGACTTGCTTTTGCGGCAGGACTTTACCACGTTTTTAACCACGCGGTCTTTAAATCCCTGCTTTTCCTGGGTGCCGGCTCTATACTATATTCAACCCATACTAAAAACATAGAGGACTTGGGCGGTCTGATTAAGAAAATGCCTTACACCTCAGTATTCTTCCTGACCGGTGCCGCAGCAATTTCAGCGTTGCCGCCCCTTAACGGTTTCGTCAGTGAATGGCTGACCTACCAGTCACTTTTCTATCTGCCCCAGGCTGTAACAGGTATGCTTCCTCGTTTAGGAGCTGTGATTCTGATTGCTTTGCTGGGCTTAACGGGTGCCCTGGCAGCTAACTGTTTTGTCAAGGCCTTTGGAGTAACGTTCCTGGCCAAGCCCCGCAGTCAACACGCAGAACATGCTCAAGAGGTTCCCGGCACAATGCTCGCGGGCATGGGCCTTCTGTCCCTAATGTGCTTGGCCCTGGGTCTTTGGCCCCAATGGATGCTCAACCTTTTACAGAGTGTTTTATCCCAATCTGCCGGACTTGATGTCAGCAGTCTGTTCAACAATCATTGGTATGCCGTGGCTTTTAACATCCAACAGGCCAATGGCGTCATCGCTATGCCGGTGGTCGTGGGTATGCTGGTTGTTGGTCTAATCGTCGCTGTGCTGGCCTATAACTTCAATGGTAAACCGCAAAATGTTGAAGGTGAAACCTGGACCTGCGGGATTATCCCCAATGCCCGGATGGAATACACTGCTACTGGTTTTGCTCAACCGGTTCGCAGGGCCTATAAGGCTTTTCTTCGTTCGAAACAAAATGTTGTTGCTGATCAATCCCTTAATCCCTACCACGGGGTTAAGATGAAAGTGGCAGTGGAGGTCAGCTATCTAATCAACCGTTGGCTTTATCAACCGGCCAAAAAGTGGATCTTCGTATTAGCCAACTGTATCAAGCCCCTGCAATCCGGTAATTTACAACATTACATTGGTTATGTCCTTTTTGTGACGGTCGTTATTCTAATTCTGGGAGTGAGGTGGTAAGCATGGCAGTATTGTTCACGATTTTACAGGTTGTCGTGCTGGCAGTGCTGGCTCCTTTGGTAGCCGGTGTGATCAAAAACACCAAGGGCAAAATGCAAAGCAGAAGGGGACCTGGTTACTTTCAGGTTTACTTCGACCTAAGAAAATTCTTCAAAAAAGATAATGTAATTTCTCCAACAGTTTCCTGGATTTTCCACGGAGCACCCTATATCTACTTTGCCACCGCTCTGGGAGCGGCAGCCCTGGCACCGACCCTCATCTTTGACCGGGGTTTGAACTATGACAGCATCTTTATCCTAGTTTACATGCTGGGGCTGGGCAGGTTCTTTCTGGCCCTGGCCTCCCTGGATGCAGGCAGTACCTTTGGCGGGATGGGTGGTTCCCGGGAAATGTTTATCAATGTCCTGGTTGAGCCAGTAATGATGATGACCTTGTTCACTGTGGCCCTGCGGGCCAATGGCACAGGAATGTCTCAAATGGCGGTTGCCGCAGCCTCTTCCGGAATTTCCCTGTCTTCCATCCTGGCAGCCATCGCTTTTCTGATTCTTACTGTGGCTGAAACTGGACGTATCCCGGTAGACAACCCGGATACACACCTGGAGTTAACAATGGTCCACGAAGCTATGGTCTTAGAGTATTCCGGACGCTCTGTTGGTTTAATCTTTTGGGGTTCCGCTATTAAGCAGCTTGTCACAATCCTACTGATGGTCAACCTCTTTCTGCCTTGGAACCCTGTTGGTATTCTGACACCCGTTGTTTGGATGATCATTAAAGTGTTGGTAATTGCTGTGGTTCTGGCCGGTATCGAAACCAGCACCAACAAGATGCGTCTGTTTAGATTGCCAGGTTTGTTGATCGCAACCGGCTGCTTATCACTACTGGCGATCATCGCCATGTAGCAAGGAGGAAATAAAAATGACACTATTGACAGTCCTGCTTTTAGCCGGTGCGGTTATCTTAACCAGGGTATCCTCTCTGCGGACTGCTGTCGGTATCTTAGGGTTCCAATCGGTGATTGTGGCCCTGGCCTGTTTGATAATTGGCCTTAATACTGGTGAATTTCATATGTATATTGCTGCTGTTCTGACGGCGGTCATTAAAGTCGGTTTGATCGTTTATTCTCTTTGGAAGGTTACCTTACAATTAAAAAATGAAAGGGAAATTGCTAACTTCAATTTCTCCTTCCTCCTGGCAATTCTGGCGATTATCGCTTCTTACGGGTTTGTAAGTAAAGCATTGCCCCAGGTGCCCGGAGAAACATTGGGAGCAGCCATCGCCTTAACTGTTATCGGTCTCTTGATGATCATTGCCCGGTCCCAGGCCATTATGCAGGTTGTCGGTCTAATAACAATGGAGAACGGATTATACCTTTTAGGCTTATCCATCACCAAAGGGTTACCGCTGATCATCGAGATGGGTATCTTCTTTGATATCCTGGTTGCTGTGGTTGTGTTGGTCATTCTTACTCATAGACTGAAGTACTCCTTTGAGACCACAGACACCAGCATATTAAACGAGCTAAAGGGGTGATATCGATGTTCGAATTGATATTAGTGGCCTTAGTGCTGCCTATCATAATAGGGTTAATTACACTGCCGCAAAAGAATCTAACTTCCATCCGCTATACCAATCTGGTAGGGAGTGCCTTAACCAGTGGCATTATACTGGCGATTATCAATAAGATTACAGAAATTAAAGTGTTTAGCAGCGAGTTTCTGTATGTGGACTACCTGAGTGCTGTACTGCTTTTAGTTGTAGCTCTGCTTACCTTTACCGCCACATTATTTTCCCTGCCTTATATGGAGAAGGAAGTAAAAGAAGGACATGTTACGGAAGCGATGATTCCCCGCTACTATGCCCTGCTTAACCTGTTTACCTTTGCGATGGTAAGTGTTCTGGTTGTGGGAAACCTCGGCCTGATGTGGGTGGCTGTGGAAGGTACAACTCTGGCTTCTGCGCTGCTGGTGGCCTTCTACTTCAACCGTTCTGCCCTGGAAGCTGCCTGGAAATACGTCATGATTTGTACCGTTGGTATTTGTTTAGCCTTGCTGGGTACTATGATTCTCTATTACGCTCAGGTAAATGCGGTTGGCGAGGCCCACGCCTTGAATTGGCTCTACCTGAAGGAAATCAGTAACACCCTTAATCCTTCCATTATTAAATTAGCGTTTGTCTTCATTTTGATTGGTTACGGCACAAAGGCCGGCCTGGCCCCCATGCATACCTGGCTGCCGGACGCCCACAGTCAGGCCCCGTCTCCCGTCAGTGGACTTTTATCCGGCGCGCTTTTGAGTTGTGCTTTCTACGCTCTGATTCGCAACGTCATTATTATCCAAGGAACCATTGGTACAGAATTTATTCATACAGTGCTTCTCGGACTAGGTATCCTGTCAATCTTGCTTGCCATACCCTTTGTCCTGATACAGCATGATGTTAAACGATTGCTGGCCTATTCTTCCGTAGAGCACATGGGCATTATCGCCATCGGTTTCGGTGTTGGTACCCCCCTGGCTGTGTATGCGGCACTACTACACATCATTAACCATGCCATAGCCAAGTCATCTCTGTTTTATCTGGTCGGTATCATTAGCCAGGAGTATAAAACCAGACACATTAAAGAGATTCAAGGTATTGCCCGGGTTATGCCTGCCGTAGCCACTATGTTTGTCATTGGCGTTTTAGCCATCACAGGTACACCTCCGCTGAACATTTTTATTAGTAAGTTCACGCTGATCTTGGCCATGTTCGAGAGCAAAATGTGGCTCCTGGGTGGTTTAATTCTCCTGCTGCTGGTCGGCGTCTTTGCCGGTTTAATGAACTACTGCTTAAAGATGACCTTTAGCAACGTTCCTGAAAAAATGAAGCCTGCCAATGTTTCGCCTGTCGCTCTAACCGCCATTGGTCTTTCCATCTGCCTAATGATAGTCGGTGGAGTTTACCTGCCAACCTTTATAAATGAAATCTTAACCAAGGCAGCAGAAATTGTGATAGGAGGTTAGGAAGCATGAAAAATTACAAAACGATTCCGGCTGCCGAGTTAAGGGAGACTGCCTACGAGCTATATGGTGACGGACAAAATGGTCTTATGTCCATGTTCGCCAATGACGAACGGCAATTAAACGGTTATTATGCCATCTACTGCCTGTTTTCTGTAGGTAAAAGTATGCAGGTCATTAAAGCTGTCTTGAAAGAAAAAGCGAAATTGGAGTTCCCTTCGATTACACCTAAGATCTCAGGCGCGGCCTGGTATGAGCGTGAGATTTACGACATGTTTGGTCTAAAGCCTGTGGGTCACCCTGATTTAAGACCGCTGGCCCTGCATGAGAACTGGCCCCAGGGGATCTTCCCGCTGCGCAAAGACTTTAACAGCAAAACACCTGTACCCACTGCTAAGAAAGAATTCCCTATGGCTGGGGTGGAAGGGGAAGGAGTGTTTACGGTCCCTGTAGGTCCAATCCACGCCGGAATTATTGAACCCGGTCACTTCCGCTTTAGCCAGGCAGGGGAGGACATTATCCGCTTGGATGCCAAGTTGTTTTTCCTGCACCGCGGCATTGAAAAAGCCATTGAAGGGGCGCCGATTGAAAGAGCTTTTTACCAGGTAGAACGGATCTCGGGTATCTGCACAGTTGCCCACTCTTTGTCCTATTGCCACGCTATCGAAAACATTGCGGTCGTAACCGTTCCGCCCAGAGCGCAGTATTTAAGAGCGCTTGTGGGTGAAATGGAGCGCCTTTATAACCATGTCGGCGATATTGGCAACCTCTGTGCCGGTATGGGATTTGCTGTAGGAATTATGGCAGGTGCCCGTCTGAAAGAAGATATCATGAGGGTTAACGAAGCACTTACCGGCCACCGTTTCCTGCGGGGCATGGTTGTCCCTGGTGGTGTGCGCCTTGACATTAATGATCAGTTGAGTGCTGAGATTACGGAAATGCTGGACAAACTGATGCCTGACTTCAAGGAGATGATCGAACTCTTTATAGGAAACGATGCCTTCCTGAACCGTGTTGAAACTACCGGCATTGTGCCCCGGCAGGCAGCCCTGGATTTGGGAGTCGTTGGGGTTGGCGCCAGGGCCTCCGGTGTTGATGTAGATATCCGGCGGGATTTCCCCTATGGATGTTATTCCTCACTAAAATTCGACGTTCCGGTCTACACAAGCGGTGATGTAGCAGCCCGCCTGTGGGTCCGTGTCGATGAAGTGGCACAGACTGTGAACCTGATCCGCCAGATATTAGCCAAAATGCCTCAAGGTCCCCTCAAGACAGCTATCCCCGCTATTAAACCTTACAGCAGCGGGTTTGGCTGGTGCGAATCACCCCAGGGCAATAACATTCACTGGCTGATGGTTGGGGAAAACAATACGGTTTACCGCCTATATGCCCGGGCGGCCGCTTATCCTAACTGGCCGGCCCTAACCGTAGCAGCGCCCGGTAACATCATCCCCGACTTCCCGCTCATAAATAAGAGCTATGAGTTATCATACGCCTGTGTTGACAGATAGGAGGGTACGGCAATGTTAAAGGTTTGGAAAAAAGTTATCGCCACCGGTAATGTAACAGAACCCTGGGAAAAGTCAGTACCCCCGGAACGTTCGAGGGGTGAAGTGGTTGTTCAAAATGTACCCTGCAAGGGTTGCACTTTATGCGTTAATGTTTGTCCGACCAATGCTATAAAATTGATCGAGGGTTCTCCCGTGATTAACCAAAAGGCTTGTGTCTTTTGTGGACTCTGCGTAGATTCTTGCCAGGATGGCTGTTTAAAACAAACCTCTAATTACAAATTGGCAACCTTAGGTGGTTCACTGGCTGACAATACCGGTTCAGAACTGAAAAATAAAATCCGCCGGGTCCTTGGTCGATCTCTTCATATCAGGCATTTAGACATCGGTTCTTGCAATGGTTGTGATTTTGAAATGAACCACGTCTGCAACCCCGTTTACGATATCCAACAATATGGTATTGACTTCGTAGCCTCTCCACGCCATGCTGATTTGTTGATGGTAACCGGGCCTGTCACCCGTAATTCTACCCAGGCTCTTATGATGACCTATGAGGCAACACCCACACCTAAACTGGTCATGGCCCTGGGGGCATGTGCCTGCAGCGGCGACCAGATTTTCGGTGAGAGCTATGCCATTAGAGGAGCCGTTGATTCCTTCGTTCCCGTTGATATCTACGTGCCTGGCTGTCCTCCACGGCCACAAGCTATTATTCACGGTTTAATGCTGGCTCTGGACCGGATGTAGCTAGATCCATTTTGTTTGAATTTAAATATATTTTTAAGGAGGAAATTTCAAAATGGCAGGTGCAAACGTTAAAACTTTTACTACAGCAAACTTTGAATCGGAGGTTCTGAAATCTGAGAAAGCGGTTTTAGTGGACTTTTGGGCTTCGTGGTGTAAACCATGCCGTTTGGAAGCTCCTATCATCGATGAACTTGCGGATGAGTACCTCGGCCAAATTGTGGTAGGTAAGGTCGATGTGGATGATAATGATCCTATTGTCAGCAACTATTCAGTCGTTAGTATTCCGACACTCGCTATTTTCAAAGGGGGCAAGGTGGTTGACATAATCGCTGGTCTCCATGGAAAAAAGGAGCTTGTCAAAATGCTAAACGATCAGTTGTAATCCCAAGTCTGGGTCGAGCTTACTTCTGGCCGCATAGGAGGACATAGAGTGCCCTTCATGTGGACTTAGGTTAATTGATTAATTTCATAGCTTCTATACTTATGATAACATTAGTACTCACCGGAGCGTTTTGGGCGTTGCGGTGGGTATTTTTTGTTCTAATTCATGCAGGAAGTGGCAATTCCTCTTCGACTATGTATCAGGATTATTCCATCAGTGAGGAGCTATTTCGTTGGCAATCGCAGAGCAGAACGACAGTGGAATCGATGACAGGGCAGAGGTATATCAACCAATCCGTTAATGGCGGCCGCGGGCGCCAGATAAATTTTGTATATTCAGAAAAGTTCATTACAATATTTTGAGAATATAAGTTAATTAAGTTGTAAAATATAAACTAATCCTGTAATTCACCTTAAGAAAGATATAGAACAATAAAATCTAATTCGAAACGTTAGGAAGAATAGAATATATGTCAACGAGTATCAATAATTCGAATAAAAAAAATATTACCATTATTACCATTATCCAAAATGTTATCGGTGTATCTTTAGCTTGGGAATTATCTAAGATTGCCGGGTCAAGTCATCCTTTTCTAGCTCCTCTTGCAGTGATAATATGTTTACATGCAACGCTAGATGAATCCATTCTGCACGGGTACCGGAGAATAATTGGTACGTTTTTAGGAGCATTCACGACTGGTTTTATTGCTCCTTTTATAGGAAGCAACGCTTGGAGTATCGGACTTGTTGTTTTATTAGGGATGGGAATGGCCAAGCTGTTGGCTTTAAGCAATGAGGTCGGAAATCATGCAGCAATAAGTGCTCTCCTGATTTTGGCAGTCCAAAATAATGGGGGATATACTATAGATCGAGTCAGAGATACCATAATTGGTGTACTTATAGCCATATTAGTAAAATGGGTTGTTGATACTATTATGGGAAAGGTTAAGGGTTAAGAGAGATTTAAGATCCACAGAATTTCGCCAGTTTTTCGGAAAAGAGCTTGATATGAAACTCCTCATCCTTAATAATCCGGGCAAGAAGGGCTTGAATAAAGGGATCCTGAATAATTTGGATATGGGCCTGATACTGGCGGATGGCATCGTGTTCGGATTGGATATCCGCACGCAGCTGTGCACATGGGTCGAAGTTGTGATAGGCGATATATTGAGGGGTCCAGGGCTGTTGTCTGCCGTCGTTATAGCAGGGTGATGCACCTAAGTGGATGATTATTTCCCCTAACATTTCCAGATGAAGCATCTCAACAATGCTGATCCCTTCTTCAAGGTCGGATACTTCCTGCCAGGAAGGGACTGAATACATCTCCATGTGGTGATGAATATACTGCATGATGGCTGTTGTCTCGCTCACTTTTCCGGCATAATCGTCTAATATAAGTTGAGCATAGTAGGGATTTTTACCGGCAACACGTCTTTCAGGGTAAGGATCCGGCAGACGATATCGATTAGGTAATTGCGAACAACTGCTTAGGGGTATGTTAATTATTTGCCCGGGAGAAATGTGCTCGGGGTTATAAATCTGAGGATTTGCTCTTATCAGTTCATTTAGCGGTAAATTATATTTTTGCGCAATTAAATAAAACGAATCACCTGGTTGGATGGTATAATTCATTTTTGCATCCCTCCAATTTTCTTTAATAGTTATTCCAAGAGAAGAATGATGATGATTCGAATCTGGATTTTTAGAATTGTTTTTAGATAACACCGATTTTACAGCTTTTTTTATTTCTTCGTAGCCGGTACATCTACAAAGATTAGATTGTAACCACTCTTGAATGACTTCGTCATTTGCATCCGGGTGGATTTTTGATAATGCGTAACAATTCATGATAAATCCAGATGTACAATAGCCGCATTGAAAAGCCCAGTTTTCTATAAAAGACTTTTGAATAGGAGTATCTTTAAGACCTTCTATTGTCGTTATCTTGTGCCCTATTGTTTCAACGGCGAGCATCAGACATGATTTAACAGGCCATCCGTCTACAAGAACTGTACAGGCTCCACAATCTCCATTCTCACAACCTGGTTTGGCACCTGTAAGACCAAGGGAATCACGCAGTGCGTAAAGCAGAGTATCTGCAGGTCTTGCCACAACGCTTTTTATTTCACCATTAACGTCAATTTCCAGAGGGAATTTATTTTTGTTGCGGGATACCAGCATATTAACTCCTTTCAAGCACCTTAATAATATCTGATAATGTATTTTCAAGGACAAATTCTCTATATTCAGCGGATGCTTCAATATTGTTATTGATAGGAGTCGGAAGGATGGACAGTGCCTTATTTATTCTGAGTTCCAAGGGAATATTCTTATCGTTTAATACTTGCTCTATACTGGCTGATCTAAAGGGAAAAGGACAGACACCGCTAAAAGCAAACCGGATTTGTCCGTCCTTTTTTAATGAATCGATAGAAATAAGCGGATAAGCAGACTTTTCCTGCTTCGTCTTTTTTATACTCATAAAAGGAAATTGACTGTAGCCTATATCTGTTACAAGCTGGACTAAAAACCCTCCTTTTTCCAGATTTAATGTTTTATTAAATACTTGATTGATAGAAACATTTCTTATTCCTATTTGTCCTGCCAAAACCACCGTGCTGTCTGAAATCAAAAAAGGCAGAACAGCTTCTCTAAACGTTATTTTACCGCAAATATTGCCGCCTACAGTTAATTTATTGCGGACCGTATGATCTGCAACCTTTCTGGCTGCTCTCCCCAGAAGGGGAAAAATTTTGGATTCTTCAAGCTGTGTAAGCGTTATTGAGGCACCTATGACAAGTTTTTCATTTTGCACCTTAAAGGTATTACATTCAGGTATTCCTTTTATATCAATTACAGCTTTGGTGAAAATATGGGATCTTCTTGCCATGGTTATAATTTCTGTTCCGCCGCTAAAATATAAAGGCGCTTTTCCTTGGGTATTCAATAATCTAAATGTATCTACTGCTTCCATCATTGAAGATGGTTTATAATATTCAAAGTCAAATGGAATCACTTCTTAACCCCCCTTTTTGCTTTCCAAATAAATTCCGGTAAGAGAGGCATAAAATTAAGTGGTACCTGTATGGCAGCAGATAGGCTGTTTGCCAGTGCCGCCGGCATTCCAATAACACCATGTTCACCAATTCCCCGGGCACCGTAGGGAGCATCCATCTGAGGTGTTTCTACAAAATCTACTATGTATTCAGGGTTTTCTCCAAAGTGTAATATCTTGTATGTACGTAATTGTGGGTTTTGAATGATTCCTTTATCATTAAAAATAAAATATTCTCTGCTTGAAAAGCTGAGGCCTAGGCTCATACCACCTGTAATCTGCCCTTTTGCAGCTTCCGGATTCAGCACTTTTCCAGCATCTATGACCGATACTGCTTTCAAAATTTTATAGGTATATTCTTTCAAGTCCAGTTCTACTTCAACCCCTTGAGCGCCTACTGTCCATTCAGGACCTGGATTTCCTCTGCCGGTTTCAGGATCCAGACCGGTTAGACCTTTCATAGCAAAACGTCCCTGTCCGATTACCTGGCTTCCTACAGTTGTGCCGTTAGGATACTTATAGCCAAAGGCAATACTTTCAAAACCAAGGCCCACCCTTGGATTTTGCCTCCAAAATACCCTGCCTTCCGATACATCCAGATCTTGAGTGGAGGTGTTTAAAACTCTAGAGGCAGTAGTTTTGAGCTGATTCATTGCATCTTCAGCAGCTTCCAAAACTGCGCCTCCAACGAGATAAATAGTCCTGCTTGCAGCTGTTTTCCAATGATCCGGATCAATTTTCGTATCAACCTCCATGTTAACATGAATTTTAGAGATATCCATTTTCATTCTTTCGGCTAGTATTTGAGCAAGTACTGTTTTTGTTCCCTGGCCAATTTCAACTGCTCCGGTATGGATATTGATGCTTCCATCGTGATTAAAGGTAAGAATAGCCCCTGCACTTGCCTTAATGGGTGTGTTTGAGTTTTTCCAAATACAACTGACACCCTTTGCTCTAACTTTGTTGTTTCCGATTGGGATCCTTCTTCCTTCATCCCATAAGATGAGTTCTCTCAATCTTTTTAAGCAGGCCGGCAAATTACCAATATTACTGGAGTTAAGCAAAGTTTGGGTAGGTGTGGTATTTCCGGGGATAATGGCGTTCTTCAGTCTTAATTCTAACGGATCCATATTTAACTGATCAGCTAAAATGTCCATTGCTCTTTCTATAGCAAAGGTAAGCTCAAGGTGACCAAAACCCCTGAAAGCCACAGCATTGGGATGGTTTGTATATAGGCATAATGAATCGCACCATAAGTTTTCGATATTATAGGGACCGGTGCAATCGACTGCTGCAGCCCTGCTAATAATTGCTCCTCTGTCTGAATAAGCACCACTGTCGAATAAATGGGTGATTTCTGCTGCAGTAATTTTCCCCTCTTTTGTACATCCAAGTTTAACTTTTGCATCAAGTCCTATATGAACCGGGGATGTGATCATGTCTTCTTCCCGGGAGTTTAACATTTTAACAGCTTTACCACCTACGGATTTTGAAGCAATGTAGGCTAAAATCTCTAATTGGATAGTCGTTTTGCCACCAAAAGCCCCGCCCACGAGAGGCGTTTTCACTGTAACTTTTCGCGGCTCAATATTAAAATATAAACCGATTAATCTTTTTACTGAAAAAGGGTCTTGGGTAGATGTATGAATAATGATTTCTCCATCAGGCTTGATTTGAGCGATAGAGCACCTGGTTTCCATTGCCACATGGTCAGATTGTGGGAATGAAATAGTAGATTCAATAGTAATTTGACTTTTAGCCCAGCCTTTTTTAAGATCCCCTTTGCGGATTTTGGTGCGATTGGCAATGTTTGTGCCGGGTACCGGATAAGCCTCTTCTAAGAGCTTATAATCTTTTAGATTTTCATGAATGAGTGGAGCATTACTTTTAATAGCATCATTAGAGGAATTTACAACATCCAGAGGAATATAATCTACCTTTATTAAAGCGGCTGCTTTTCTTGTGGATTGTTCACTATCAGCGACGATTACTGCTACCGGCTCTCCGTGATATCGTACTTTATCTAAAGCAATAGGTGGTCTGTCTAAAATAACAGAACCTGTGAGGATAGGGTACTGTTTTCCGGTCACGATGGCACGTACGCCAGGTACTTTCCATGCTTCAGAGGTTTCAATTTGTTTAATTTCTGCATGTGCATAAGGACTTGCAACAATGCCAGCATGCAATAGTCCGGTAATATTATAATCACCTGTATATTTAGCTTCGCCTGTAACTTTATCCAAGGCTTCTTTTCTAAATACACTTTTTCCTATTATATAAAACATGTCATGCTGCTCCTTAATTTTGGACGTCGCTATAACATTTATATTGGAACGTACTTTTGTCCTATTACTTCAAAATTTATAACTCCAACATTATAGGACAATATGAGATCAGAATGAAAAAGCCAATCCTCAACATCAAGCATAATCAGCTGCCTTCTCAATTTGTGAAGGTTAAAACGTGACAGGTGCAGAAAAATTGCTGCTGTCAAAAAACAAATTAAACTGTACATTGGTACTATAAACTGTTCATTAAATGTGTTTTTCGAAACTAGATAATAATTAACTCAACTTTCGCATAGCGAAAGTTGAGTAACTAATAATATAACGCACATATAAACAGAAATTTGTCGAGTAGATAATTTGTAATTAAGTAGACAACCGGAGAATAAGCATGAAGAACAGAACCTATATCGCAATTGATTTGAAATCCTTCTACGCTTCGGTCGAATGTGTGGAACGAGGGCTTGATCCGCTGATCACCAACCTTGTTGTCGCTGACGCAAGCCGCACAAAAAAAACCATCTGTCTCGCTGTCTCTCCCTCCCTCAAAGCATACGGCATTCCCGGTAGGGCGAGGCTGTTTGAAGTCGTACAGAAGGTCAAGGAAGCAAATGCAGCAAGGCTGCGCAAAGCACCAGGACGAGCCTTTTCCGGCGTTTCCTGCAACGATACTGAATTGAAATCCTCACCGGGTCTCTCGTTGGAGTACATTGTTGCTCCACCAAGGATGGCGTATTATATAGAGTACAGCACGCAGATTTACAATATCTATTTGAAGTACATCGCGCCCGAAGATATTCATGTTTACTCCATTGACGAGGTATTCCTTGACGCCACCGATTATCTGAACACCTACAATCTTTCAGCCCGTGAGCTTGCCGCGAAAATGATTCTGGATGTACTCAAAACAACTGGCATCACAGCAACGGCGGGAATTGGCACAAACCTGTATCTTAGCAAGATCGCTATGGATATTCAGGCAAAGCACATACCTGCTGATAACAACGGTATGCGGATCGCCGTGCTGGACGAAATGAGCTACCGTCGCTCCCTGTGGTCGCATCGGCCTCTAACAGACTTTTGGCGCATTGGAAAAGGATATGCCAACAAGCTGGAGGAAAAAGGTCTCTTTACAATGGGAGATATTGCAAGATGCTCTCTCGGTAAACCTACCGATTACTACAACGAGGATTTACTGTATAAGCTGTTCGGCATCAACGCTGAGCTGCTGATCGACCATGCGTGGGGGTGGGAGCCATGCACAATTGCCGATATTAAAGCGTATAAGCCAAGCACAAACAGTATTGGATCGGGTCAGGTACTGCACTATGCCTATACTTTTGACAAAGCGAAGCTGATCGTACGGGAAATGACAGATCTGCTGGTACTTGATCTGGTAGATAAAAGGCTTGTGAGCGACCAGCTTGTTTTGACGGTCGGATATGATATCGATAATCTAACAAATACAGAGATAAAAAAATCATATCACGGGGCAATCACCACTGACCACTACGGACGCGCCGTTCCGAAATCCGCGCATGGTTCAGTAAATCTTGGCAGACAGACCTCCTCTACAAAGCTAATCCTGGATGCCGTCACAGATCTGTTTGAACGCATCGTTGACAAAAATCTTCTGATCAGAAGAGTCAACATCACTGCGAATCATGTCGTTGATGAGGCAACTGTTCAAAAGACGGGCAACTTTGAACAACTTGATCTCTTTACGGATTACGCGGCTGCGCAGACGAAAAAAGAAGATGAAGAAGCTGAGCTTGCACGAGAAAAAAAGATGCAGCAAGCAATGCTTGAAATAAAAAAGAAATACGGCAAGAACGCCATTCTAAAGGGTATGAATCTGGAGGAAGGCGCTACCACTGTAGACCGGAACAGGCAGATTGGAGGGCACAAGGCATGACGAGGACATATGACGACATCATTAATCTACCTCACCATGTCACTACGACGCGCCCTCATATGACTGCTATTGACCGGGCAGCTCAGTTTTCCCCTTTCGCCGCACTGACCGGCTATGAGGCCGCCATCAAAGAAACCGCAAGACTGACTGACGAGAGAGTAAAATTGGACGAATATATGAAGGACGCTTTGAGTGATAGGCTGCAAATCATAGCAGATCGGATTAAAGAGTATCCTGAAATCGCAATTACCTACTTTCAGCCGGATGCGAAGAAGAATGGCGGCGCCTATGTTACTACTATCAGTACGGCTAAAAAGATAGACGAATATGAACGGGTTGTCGTTATGACCGATGGCACAGCGATTCCCATTGATGAAATATTCAGTATAGATGGGCAAATATTCGAATTTATGGAAATACGTTGAACCAATAGTTTTGGTTATTGTAGACAGGATACGATCTTATTGCTCTTTGTGCCCCCTGATAGCATAGGAGGCTATGTTTTTGCCTAAATAATAATAGCAATAAATAATAATTTACACAAAATATTTATGAGATATACAATATAGAAAGACTTATTAAATGTGGAAGGGTGATACCTTTGTCAGGGGAATGTAAGGTGGATCTTTTAGATGAAACCGGGCAACTCATTCGAAAGATTTGGCAGGATTATGAGGCATACCTTATGCCGGACTCAAGTCAGATTTCGCCCCATCAGTTATACTTTTTAAATTATTTACAGAGAAAGAAGACCGTCACCCCTTCGGAGATTGCCGATCAATTTGGCATTACTCTGGGTGCGGTCACGGGCTTTGTTGATCGTCTCTATAAACTAGGACTCATAAATAGAACCCGGAGTGAAGAGGATCGTCGGTTAGTCTTAGTTGAACTGACTGCCGAGGGTCAAAAGAGGCTTGAAGAGTTTTATCTCCATCGGAAGGAAAGGCATGCCGAAATTATTAAGCGGGTGAGTGAAGGGGAAATTCAAGAACTGAACCAAGCTTTGGGCAAATTTGCTGGGGTTTTAAACGAACTAACCAAGAGGGAGTGATCGATTGAAGTTCCTGCAGACTTTAATTAACTTAATTTACGGCTTCAGTGCGGATACATCCTATAGAAAGTTTAATAAGGATACTAAAAATGCAGGGGAAATAAACAAACAGGTTTTACAAGAAATTCTGCGGCTAAATGCTGCCACTACCTATGGCCAAAGCTACAAATTTTACGGTCTTCATCCCGAGGATTATAAAAAACAGGTGCCTTTAACGTATTATCAAGATTATGAAGGCTTTATTGATGAAATTGCTGCGGGTAAGGAAAATGTTCTAACCTCAGATCCGATTATATATTTTGGCTTAAGTTCTGGAACGACCGGAAAACAAAAGAGAATACCCGTTACCAGTCGTTCCCGAAAAATTGTTACTATGGCTATGATGCTTTTACAGGAAGGCCTCTTACGCCAGGCTTTACCCTCTGCCCGCAAAGGGGGTAGGGGGTTGCTGCTGATGAACATGCTTCAGTCAAGTAATAGTTCTGCGGGTATACCTACCGGTTCCGGCACTTCCGGCGGGGTCCAGTCCATGAGGAAAGTTTTACCGTATTTTTGGACCACACCCATGGAGGTTCTTGCATTACCGGACCAAAAAGAGGCGAATTATCTCCATCTCCTTTTTGCTTTAAAAGATCGTGATTTAGCCTATATTATGGCTCCCTTTGCTTCTGGAGTTGTCCAATTACTGGGTGTTCTGGAGGAACGGTATCAAGAACTTGTGGAGGATATTAAAATAGGAAGCATTTCGTCAAAGCTTAACCTGGCACCGGAAATTCGGGCAGACCTCGAGAACCAGGTTGCCCCGGACCCGCAACGCGCTCGAGAACTAGAATGGGCCTATCAAAAGGGGATGGTTCATATTGTGCCGCGTATCTGGCCAAAGCTAAGCCATGTTTCCTGTGTTGCAGGGGGAAGTTTTAGCGTTTATGAACCAAAACTTAAGTTTTATACCGGTCAATTACCGATTTACTCGGCCGTTTACGGGGCAACCGAATCACTCATTGGCTTATCCCCGAGGGTCAACGAACCAACCTATGTGTTAGTCCCCCGCGCAGGTTACTTTGAATTTATTAAAGCGGAGGAGATCGATGCGGTTAATCCTGCCACCTTGAATTTAAACGAGGTTAAGGTGGGGGAAACCTATGAAATTGTTATTACAAATTATGCCGGATTTTATCGTTATCGCTTAGGGGATATTGTAAAGGTCGTGGACTTTTATAACGAGTCTCCGGTAGTAGAGTTTCTTTATCGTAAAGGTCAGTTGCTCAATATTGCCGGCGAAAAAACATCTGAGGAAGCAGTTCGGCTAGCAATGACCCAAACGATGGAGACTCTTAAGCAACGTATCGTGGATTTTACGATCACTTTAGACCTAAGTTCTGCGGTGGGTAAGTATGCTTTTTACCTTGAAGTTGAATCCGACGGTGTTAAGTCAGAAGAACTATCTCGGCTGTGTGATACCCTAGAAACGAAACTTTATGCAGCAAATCCTCGTTACCGAGCGGGGGTTGAAAGTCACCGCATTGCTCCCTGTGTTGTACATCTTGTTCGATCCGGAACCTTTGATAGGCTTCGGCAGGAACTAGTTAAGCGGGGTGCGTCTTTAAATCAGGTTAAAATTCCCCGTGCAATTCAAGATGCCCGGTTAATTGAACTTTTAGAGAGTAACCGATTAAAGGGATAGGAGATCGATCTGATGAAGAAACATGTTCGCCCAATGATTATTCCTTTTATCGTGCAATTCCTGGTCATGGTGGGATTTGGGCTGGTTATTCCGATTCTCCCGTACCTGGTGTAAAAACTAGGCGGGGGAGCCTTAGCACTCGGTTTATTTATGTCAGCCTATTCAATTATGCAATTTTTCTTTGCTCCTTTTTGGGGCAGACTTTCCGACCGAATCGGCAGACGCCCGGTTTTATTAATCGGATTGAGTGGTTATGGTGTAACGTTCTTCCTTTTTGGTTTGGCTAACACTATACCACTCCTCATTGTATTCCGGGCTCTCTCCGGAATGGTCTCTTCGGCCACCTTACCCACGGTAATGGCCTATCTGGCGGATATTACCGAAGGGGATGATCGGTCAAAGAGTATGGGCATGATAGGTGCTGCATCGGGTTTGGGAATGATTTTTGGTCCGGCTTTAGGAGGCGTGTTAGGCCAGAATAGTTTCACCTTACCCTTTTTTGTCGCAGGAGGGCTGGCCCTGCTGGTTTTGCCCTTTGCCTGGGAATTCTTACCGGAGACCCTCACGAACCCTAAAGATAAACCAACAAAGCAAGTACCCAGATTAAGTTTGGCCGTGCTAAAGGACCCCTTTTTGCCATGAACTTTGCTCTGAATTTTACAATGGCTATGTTTGAGAGTACCTTTGCCTTATTAGCTATGGTGAAGGTTGGCTTTGGCCCGAAGCAAATGGGAACGACCTTTATGATCCTTGGCATCGCGGGTACGATTGTGCAAGGCTGGCTGATCGGAAAACTGGTTAAACGCTTCGGGGATAGTCCTATTTTCAAAACGGGAACAATCTTCAGTGCCTTGGGTATGATCTCTATCCTACTTGCCCCAAATGCCCTGTTACTAGTTACGGCGACTTTACTCCTTATGGTAGGAACCTCCTTAATGGGACCTACAAGTTCGAGCATGGTGACAAAACAAAGTACTTACGGGCAAGGAACTTCTCTTGGTATCTTTCAATCCTTTGCCAGTCTGGGTCGTGTTATCGGCCCCATTGCAGGGGGAGCGTTCTATGGGCTCTACATCGGGCTGCCCTATATTGTTGGAGCTATTTTTCTCGGATTAATGCTTCTTTTTGCCGGACGGAAGATTGGAGTCAAACAAGTTGCACCATTAAAATGACGCTTTCAATTTTAATAGCTATCATGATCGGCACTAAACGCATTTACTTAATGACCGTAACGATTCTTATGATTCCTGCCAGAAGACAAAATTAAACTGGGTAAATTACAAATAAGTGTGAGAAGATAGGTAATAATTAGGTCCGAATTAATTCCGAACGGGGAATGTTGTTTTGAAGATCATTGATGCCCATTTTCATTTTTCGAATCGGCTTGGCTTTAAAGAAACTGCCAAACATATATCGCAAGTAGAATTTAGTGCTCATGGGCTAAGACAAGAGTTTGGGCAAGCAGGGGTGGTGGCTGGGATCATCATGGCAACATCTAGGCTGGAACCCGATCAGCCATCGGGGAGTCAAGAAGAATTTGATTTAGAGGATGGGACTGTAGAAGGTTTACTTTCTTGTGTCGGAGTCAATCCTGAAAAACTAAAGGAAGATCACAATGAACTCGATTATATTGAAGGGGAACTTAAAAAAAGGTGGGTGACTGGGATTAAACTCTATCCCGGTTATTTTCCGTATTATGTTTATGACCCGATCTATGATCCCATCTATGAGCTTGCTCGGAAATACCGGGTTCCCGTGGCGATTCATTGTGGTGATACACAATCCCCCAAAGGACTCTTGAAATACTCCCATCCGTTAACGATCGATGAGCTAGCCGTAAAACAAGAGGAGGTCACGTTTGTGATCTGCCATATGGGCGTCCCCTGGGTGATTGATGCGGTAGAGGTCGTGGCCAAGAATCCTAATGTTTACGCGGACTTATCTGGACTCCTGGCAGGTAATAAAGAGCACGTGATGAAAATGAAAGAGAAAAGGCTTTACATCGAGTATATTCAACAAGCCTTAGTTATATCGAATCGTTACGATAAAGTTCTCTATGGATCGGACTGGCCACTTGTACCGATTGAACCATATGTGGAATTTATTAAACAGCTTATACCGGAGGAGTACCATGAGGCTGTGTTTTATCGAAATGCACTTAAGGTTTATCCCAAACTCAATGAAATTTTATAATCGAGTTTGACAACAGGAATGGATTTTGGTTAGAGATAATATCTACTGAGGTTTCGAGAGTTGCCATCCATCCAAAAGGAGAACTTGTTAAAATGCAGTTGTCAAGGAATACTTGACAACTGCATTAGGTTTATTTAGCCTCAGGATTCATATCATTGACAAACAAGCCAACGGCATTCATTTTAAGGTCATCCTTCAGTCCTTTCTTTTTGTGAATATCGCAGATGTTGACGGCGCGATCGTCAATACTTTGCAGGCCGTTTCTCTGGCCAGCTTGCTCGGTCTAAATATAAATGACTAGACTATGCTCATGATGTTTAAAAAACAGTGGAACTTTTTAACCCCAATATGAATCCTAAGTACTGAAATGCATTTCGAATTAAAATAGTTGAGGTGAGGATTAAAGCGTGAATATTGATCTGATTGGGCGGGCTCGGCAGGGTGACCTTGACGCTTGGGAAGTATTAATCCGGGAAATCTATCCCCAGGCTTCCAAACAGGCTTTCTGCCTGCTGAGGGATAAAGATCTGGCCCAGGACGCCGTACAAAACACTATGCTTAAGGTTTTTAATAACCTGTCAGGTTTAAAAGATGACGGCGCTTTTACCGGTTGGTGGCGGCGGATATTAACCAACGAAATATACTTGTTGCTACGCTTCAGCAGTAGGGTAATGTCGGGGATAACACCGGAACTGCTTAACACCGGGGAACTATCTGTCGAGGATGCTGTCACGCTGAAGTTGGAAATGGGGCAGGCGATTAAAAGGCTTCCTCTGGAACAACAGCAAATTCTGCTTGATATTGATGTAAGAGGATTTAATTTACAGGAAGCTGCGGAAGAATACAATCTTCCGCTGGGAACGGTCAAGTCGCGGTTGTTCCGGGCCCGGGCTCGTCTGCAGGAGACACTGAAACAGTATAGAAAAAAGCCAAAGGAGCGAGTCGACATGACTATAGAGTCTTCCGATATAAAGGACCGAATTTGTGACTATTTGGAAGGAACCATGGAGGCTACTGCCAGAAATGCCTTTGAACAAGAACTGTTGCAAAACCCTGCATGGCAACAGGAGATGAAAAAGCAGAAGGACTTTTTGACATTCTTGCATTTACTGACAGGAAAAATAACCCTTTCCGTAGCTGAGATTAAGGATAAGGTGCAGGCGGTGATAGAGAAAACAGAGGATTACGAGGAAATCGTGGATGCTACTTTCTTTGAGCAGGGAAAACCGTCGACCGTGACCTCTCATATCTGGTTCAAGAAGCCTGATCGCTATCGGACAGACGGGGACAGTGCGGCAACAGGTCCCATTACGGTAATTATGAAAGATGGAATAATGCTGAGTTGGCTTGCCGATAAGCGCCACGTCAGAAAACTCATTTTAAGCCAGGAATACAGAGAACGTGGCAACTTTAGTTTCCCGGACAGCCTCAAAGCGATGGCCGAGAATAAATCCAGCCGGATCTTAGGTACGGAATACCTGCAAGGCCGGCCGGTTCTTCATGTACAATTCAGCGAACAAGTTCCAGGGTTGGGGGAAATGAATACTCATCACTGGATGGACAAAGAAACCTGGATGCCAATACGAACGGAATATTATAATGTCAAAGGAGAGCTGGTAAACCGCCGAGAAGTGAGAGAGCTTCGCCTCAATCAGGGATTGCCTGATTCCCTGTTTGAACTGGATCTTCCTGAAGGGGTAACCCTTGAGGAAGAAAACAGTCAAGTCGTCAATCTTCCTCAGGATATAACGCTGACTGAGGCAGCAGAGCGTTTTGATCAAGCGCCATATGTTTTGGCTGGTCAGAATTATAAGATCAAACATCAATGGGTTGAAGTAAAAGAGGGTAAAGGTGTTCTGCTCAGTATGTATTCCGTCCTCGGTGAGCAAAACCCGTTGTTGATTGTCACACAAGGGCCTGTGCCGCATACCAATCTGCCTCCAAATGCAAGCACGGAACCCGTAGAACTTAAGTTTGACGGCAGGAAAGCAACAGGAGGACTCATCAAGATCGAATTGGTGGGTGTCAAATACATGCTCGATTGGCAGGACAATGGTTACTATTATTCCTGCGGCGGGCAGCTCGAAAAGGATGAATTGCTCAAAATCCCCGGAAAGTTGACCCAGGCAGAATGGAAATTTCTACCGTAGCGCTTGGAGCAGTTGGACTGTAGCGGCCAGCTCAGCTACTCGATCCTCTTGCTTTAGAATCAAGCGCTACTTTCTGCCGATAAAAAGGACTCAGAATATTCCATGGAAGGAAAGTCAACATATGTGTTTAAGAAAAATTCACAAGGGGAATGGTTTTGTGCAATAGATAACTCATATGGTACAGATTTAATCAATAAGTAGAAAGTTACCGATTGGAGCGTAATAATCTGCGTTACTTTTATGTCGTACCATTTGCTAAAAACGCCTTTCAATTGTTACTTTAGTCACTTGTCGATCCCGGGTTATAAGAAATTATCATCTTTGCTTGAAAAAATATTTGGGCACTAATCAGGTTATAGAACTTGATTGGTGCCCTTTTACATAGTTATTGAAAAATTTGGTGATTGGTGGAAGGAGATACAGGAAGTTCGGCGAAAAAGAAAGTATAAGTCAAACATTTCCGTTATATCAAGATTACAGGGATGGTTCGATTATCACGATGATCTTGAGCCGGTTGCTTATTTCATTCAGTTAAATTGCTTAAAACGATAAAAGAATTCACGGCCGAAACCATTACTGAACAGCAAAAGGAAGAAATATATTCGAAACTACTAGGTTTAAATATAAGTGATAAGGAAGTCAGAACTCAGCATGTCGAAGGAATACATAAAAAGAAAGCAGAAAAAGTGAGTTAAATTGGCGCTAATAGTTGTCCTAAATGTGGTGGTGTGAGTTAATCACGAGAAAGGGCAAATATGGAGATTTTAAGGGGTGCAAAAATTATCCGAAGTGAGGTTTGCGATAACCAACTAGGCAATGAATCTTGATTTCAGTGAAAGTGGAGTTATCGAGTATGAGTGCCAATATTGTCTATAACTGGAGGCTACGCTTAGCTTAGGCTAAGTCATAGTTAGTAGGATAATGTGCAGTTGTTAATAGGATATATAGGTTAACGAGAAATCATTGTAAACTTAATGGCAACCAGACATTAAAGCTAAGGGTTTCATTTTCAGCTTCTGCCCAAATTGACCCATCATGTAGTTCTACAATACTCTTTGCGATAGCTAGTCCTAAACCTGTACCGCCTGTTTCTTTTGACCTGGATTTTTCAAATCTATAAAATCGGTCAAATAGATGGGCTAAGCTTTCAGCATCAATAGACTTAGCTCTGTTTTTTATGGCCATTCTTACTCCGTTGTTTTCCGAAAAAAGACTTACAGCGACAATTCCAGGCTTAAGACTGTATTTTAGTGCATTCCCCAATAAATTTTCTATAACTCTTACATATTTCTCAGGGTCGATTTTTACAAAGTATTTATCATTGGGGATAGAAGGCTGTAAATTTAGATGTTCTTTGTCAAACAGAGGTCCATAGTCCACTACAATTTGCTGAACGATATCGTTTAGGCATAATCTTTTATAATTTAATTCAATTTCCTTTCCCTGAAGCTTTGTGTACTCAAACAGGTTTTCAATTAAGTCTTCAAGCATTTCGGTTCTACCAAAAGCAATGTTTATATAAGTTTCAAGCTCTTCTAAAGTCTTATATTGTTTATCCTTTAACAATTGAAGATACCCTTTGATTGATGTTAACGGAGTTCGTAAATCATGGGAAACGTCACTAATTAGTTCACTTTTACTATTTTCAATTTCTCTTTCATGGTCAAATTTTGACTTTAACTCTTGCGACATTAAATTAATGTTTAGGCAGAGGTCTGAAATTTCATCATTACCTCGGATTTCAATCGTCGAACCGAACTCTTCGTGAGCAATATATTTAACTCGTTGAGAAATATATTTAAGGTATTTGATTTTCCTGTTAATAATAAGAAAGAAGGTAAGGACAAAGATTCCAATGCTAATAACAAATACTGACAATGAAATAGCAATAAGAATGTTAACACTCTTTTCTTGGATATTAAAAACATTATTCAACCATGATATAAAATTAAAAATAATTATGGTGGCTCCTAATGAAACAAAAAAACTCAGTATAATTGCCAAAAATAATTGTAGACTAATTTTAGTTCGTATTTTATTCAATTTTGTATCCGACTCCCCAAACGTTTTTAATGTATTTAGGCTTACGAGGATTATCCTCTATTTTTTCACGGATATTACGAATATGAACCATGACGGTATTCTCAGATTCCATCATTGGTTCTTTCCACACACTCTCATAAATCCGTTCACTGCTAAAAACCATTCCCTTATGACGTGTGAGCAGCTCTAAAATAGCAAATTCCTTGGGAGTAAGTTTAACGTCTTTCTTATTAACTCTGACTTGATGAGTTGATGTATTGATTTTTAAATTGCCAATATCTATTTCATTTTCGTAGGCAGCATCTGTGTATTCATTTGAGTGATTAAAACGAAGGTAACGTCTTAACTGGGACTTAACTCTGGCAACCAGCTCCAGGGGATTGAAAGGTTTTGTCATATAATCATCAGCTCCAACGCTGAGTCCGTGAATTTTATGCATATCCTCAGTCTTTGCTGATAACATTATAATCGGTACTTGGTTTTCTTCACGAATTTTTAGACACGCTTGAATCCCGTCAAGTTTAGGCATCATGACATCCAATATTATAAGTTGTACATTATTACTAGAAAGTATCTCCAGAGCTTCCAAACCATCTCCAGCTTTAATGACTTGAAATCCCTCATTCTTTAGGTAGACTTCAATAAGATTACGTATCTCAGTATCATCATCAATCACTAAAATTACGGGTTGTTCCATGATAAACCTCCTAAACAGTTGGGCTTGGTTTTACATAACGATATAAGCGAAAGACTATGAGAACTATAAATAATAAGCCAAGTGTATACCAACCATACTTTTCGACCAGGATACCAAGTTGTTCAATATGATTTCCAAATAGCCTTCCCAGAAAGAAATAGATTAAGGTCCATATTAAGCCTGTTGAGTAAGAATATAATGCATATTTAGGATAAGGCATTTTGCCGATTCCAACAAGGTATGGCATTAGATGGCGAACAACTGGCAGAAAGTAACTAATAACTAGAGCATACTGTCCGAATTTTTCAAGTATATCTTGGGATTTATAAAGATAGCTCTTGGTTGATTGCTTATTCTTAATTATTCGATTAAGAATTCTTACACCTATACGATTTCCTAGGATATATCCTAAAGATAAACCTGATATTACTCCCATATACGTAAGAATAAACGCTGGAATCGGGTTAAGTAACCCAAGGGTAGTCGCTAATCCGCCTGTCATCACAATGGCTTCATCAGGAATGGGCATCCCAACAATCCCCAGCCATAATGCAAAGAACAAGGCTAGATAGCCGTAATGTCCAATTAAATTAAGTAATATATCGTAATACACTTCATTTCCTCCTTACTTATGACAGACGTAGACGAAGGCAGGGGGAAGATTAAGTGGGACAAAGGAAATCTCAACCTTTGAGAAATTATTCTTTAGTAACGTTTTCATCTGCTGCGAATATTGGAACGCAACAAAGATTCCGTTCGGTTTTAAAGAGTCTATAACAACATCAATAATTCGTTTCCGAACAGAAGTTTCAAACAGTGCGAAGGGTAATCCTGAAACAACGGCATCAAGCGAACCCATTTCAGCCGATTGGAGCTGTTCGGATAATGTTAGTGCATCTTCAAAATACATCATTTCAGGATAACAAGTCTTCAGTTTGCAACGCATCTCATTGTCTTTTTCAAACACAGCAGCTTTGCAATCAGGATGCTTAACTGAGTGAATATATTTTGTGAACGCACCCGTACCTGCACCCAACTCGGCAATAGACCTAATACTACTCCAATCGAGGGGTTCGAGCATTTTAGCAGCAAGAAATTTCGAACTAGGTGTAACACTCCCTACTTGAAATGGGGATTCCATGAATTTAAATAGAAAAAATAATTTGTTAGCTAAATTTGAGCTGAGATTGGAATTTGTAATTTCCATGTTTTCACTCCCTTTCAATGAAACTAATAATACTTGATAAAAATAAAGTTTTAGGGAGGGAAAATCTAAAGACTTTCTGAAGTTTTAACACATGGACATTTCGAGCGAAAAAATATACCCTTCATCAATTATCGAAGGGTAATAAAAAATCTATTTTCATCTGTAACAGTAATTGGCACTATTCCACTTTCTATCCCGAATAGGTGTAATTCCTGTTATTCTTAAACTGGTACCATCATAGGTAGGGAAAATTTAACCGAAAAGGAGAAAATTGATGAGTCGAGGATTAGAAGCTGTTTATAAGTTATTAAATCTTGAAAATGGAAAAGCCATATTTGCCTATTCTGGAGACGACTTTAGTTTCCGTATGATAAAGAAATTGCCCGCTCTTATGATGGTCGAATTGAAATTTTATTATCAGCATTTGAGGATGATGAAATAAAATCAGAGAAGGCTAAAATCGTAAAAGATTGCTTCTATGCCTGTAAGAATATGTACGGAACGGATATATTAGGGCTAATGACCATCAGACATATATTTAGGAAATATAAAGAGACCAGAGAAATACCGATGGAAGGGCATTGGGTTGCATAATAAAATAACTGGGGTCGAACATACTTAATTCACGTTATTCTTAAACCCGTAAGTACAAATGCCGCCTAATCTCTAAGTTTTAGGGCGGCATCAACAAGAAAACCGAAATAATCTTATAGCTCAGTTGAGGGAAATCACTTAATTAAACATCATTGCAAGAGGGTTGGAATTTACAGCAGACTGCTATTGATGCTCATCAATATGGGTATATATCTCAGTAGTTGCTACGCTCTCATGCCCAAGAATCTGTTGAAGTGATCGTATGTCAACCCGTCCATATTTGTACATAAGTGTTGCGGCCGTATGCCGGAGCTTATGAGTCGATATGGATTTAGGGTCAAGACCAGATGCAATAATATATTTTTTAACAACATTTTGAATAGCTTTGGTTGTCATCCTCCTGTTATTTCTTGAAATAAATAATGCATTGGTAGGTATATCGATGGACTTCCGTATTTGAATCCATTTATTGACTATATGATCAGTACATTTCAGAATAATGAGAATTGAATATAGAGATTAAATAGGATTAAACATTGTTTTGCATTCAACTTTTTTGCGGACGGGATTCTTCTTGCTTAATCAAAACATTACCAAATCTTTTTATTTATAGCAAAGATGTTGTAGGGCGTAGACCCTACATCCTCGTTCTTATCATGATATATAATACTAGCTATAAAGGAGTTTAAACCCAAAATACCTCTGTTGAAAATTCTAAAAGTGGCGTTCAAATGCCAAAATTCTTACCTAAAGAAGATTTTACAAAAATTAAAACCACTGCTTACATACTAAATTATGGCGAAGCATACTTTGACATTTATAATGGAACAGACTTTATCATTAATGGATTTACAATAGAAATAAATGTGAAAGATGACAACGGAAATATTGTTGATACAAGGCGATTTAAAAAGGATGTAACTATCTATCCGCTTTCTACAATAAAAGAAGTACACATCACCACAGGTATTCAAGGTTTGCCAAAGGTTGGGGATAGTAACCTAAATATTCAGACGAAATACATTTCTTGGTCATATACGGATATCAGTATAATGCCTGTTAGTAAATAATAGTTATAAAGAATGAATATAAAGACTTCATATAGCAAAGCAAATCAAAGGGAGTCTTGCGAGGCTTCCTTTCATTTGCTTTGCTTAATTGAAACTGGTTATAGTGTAGCTGAAGTGTAAATAAAGCGGACATGTGTCAATCCGGACAACAATGATATATACAAATCGCTAATTGTGATGTTTTGTTTCTAGGACAAAGGGGTTAACTAACTAGGAATGGAGTATTTAAGTCCATCAAGAAATATGCTGATCGAATTGGTATAGGGTTAGTCCTCATACTTTAAGACATACATTAGCTAGGAAACTGTTGAGTTAGGTAGCGATATTACTACAGTTCAAGGAATTTTGGGACATGAGAGATTGGAGACTACTGCTATCTATACAAAGACTACACAAGATAAAATGGATAAGAGCTTAGAAGATTTGAACTGGTGAAAGCCAGTTCTTTTTATCTGTATGCGAGATTAAGGTAGTGGGGGCGTGGTTTAACACCAAATGATACCTTTTCTATCATGCAATCCCTGTAGAGTAGATCCACTTACATCGTCACGCTAAATTAAGTAACGAAAAGAACCGCCTTGGGGTGGTCAATTCTTGACTGTCACAGTGGTCAGCTTTTCGCTTGACACTACGACCTCTGCTGATGTAAAAGAATTTGTAATTTTAAATATTTATTAATTTATACTTGGTCTGCAGGAACTATTGATAAAATATAGAAAGAATAAGAGAATAATGGGGCATAGGGGAAAGGAAATGACTTAGTTTGAGCGAGTATAACTTTTTTAATGACGAACAAAGTGTTAGGTCTTTATTCGAAAATATGCTATATGGATTTGCTTATCATAAGGTTGTTTATGATATTGATGGAAGACCAATTGATTATATTTTTGTCCAAACTAATGATGCCTTTCAAAAGCTAACAGGTTTAAAAACTAAAGATATTATTGGTAAGAGTGTTCTTGAAGTATTGCCAAACACTGAAAGTTATTGGATTGAAACCTATTGTAGAGTAACAACAACTGGATCTGCTGAGAAATTTGAAAATTATTCTCAGGAATTGAACAAATGGTTCGAGGTTACAGTTTGTTCAACAAAGAAAGATCATTTTGCAGTAATCTTTAATGACATAACAGCAACTAAAACATATAACTTGATAGTAGCTGAATCTGAGGACCGATTTCGCTGTCTGGTCGAGCATTCCCAAGATGCTTTATACAGAAGAAATTATACTAAGAACGAGTATGAATATTTAAGTCCTGTTATCGAGAAAATTATAGGTTATTCAGTAGAAGAATTAAAGACTATGCCCTTCGACATCGTTTTGGCAAAAGTCCATCCAGAGGATTTACCTCATGTCACCAAGACGCTAATAGAAACCTCACAGGGCGGCGAGATTGTCACAGAAATGGAATATCGCTTTTTATGTAAAAATGGTACGTATCGTTGGCTTAGTGACCGTTTCACGTCAAGTTCAAAAAATGAGGAAAACCAATTATTTCGATATGGAGTAGTGCAAGATATTACAGAGCGTAAAATAGCAGAAGAAAAAATAAAAAAGCAAGAATATGAAATAGCCCAATTGGATCGTCTAAGCATTGTAGGAGAAATGGCAGCAACCCTTGCACATGAAATTCGTAATCCTATGACGGTCGTGATGGGCTATTGTCAATTGATGTCTCAAAATTTCGAGGGCAAGTCGTTAGAACGCTTTCAATTGATTATTAATGAAATAAAGAGCATAAATCAGGTCATTGAAAATTTCTTGCCATTAGCTCGTAATAAAGGGATTGTGATGAAAGATCATAGTATTAATGACCTTATAACAAGTGAGTATCCGCTTTTCTATGCTGCATGTGTCAACAAAGGGATTAGAATTATTCTAGACCTGTCAGATTGTTTGCCGAATGTTATTATTGATATAGGAGAAATTAAGCAAGTAATTTTTAACATTGTTAGAAATGCAACGGACTCCATGGATTACTCAGGAACTTTAAGGATCTCGACGTGGGTTGATCATCAAACTAACCAAGCAATATTATGTATTACAGACACTGGTAGTGGAATTAACGAGGAGGATCTAGGCAAAATATTTAATCCTTTTTATACGACGAAAACGGATGGGACAGGATTGGGTCTAGGAGTGTGTAAAAGGATCATGCAAAGACATAATGGAAGCATTACAGTTAATTCAAAAGTTGGAATAGGCACAACTGTTCAGATTGCATTTCCTATTAGTTAATTAGCGTATGTGAAAAGTAACACAGGGGAGAACTGAGAAGGGCAGGGGAGTGCAGGGTAAATTTCCTTGCCTCTTTTCCAAAGATTAAGGAGTACCTATTAGAATTAAGGAAAAAACATTTTCAGAACAAACAAGAATTTGGAGACGAGTACATTGACGAAAATTATGTTTGTTGTTGGGATAATGGTAACCCATTGGACATTACTTTTATCAATCACAAGTTTAAGCAAACACTTGGAGATAATGAATTACCTCATATCAGATTTCACGATCTGAGACATTCGACAGCCAGTTACCTGTTGAAACAAGGGTTAAGCATGAAAGAAGTTCAAGTTTGGTTGGGTCATGCTGATATGAGTACAACGGCAAATATTTATTCACATGTTGATATGGAAATGAAGCAAAATGCAGCACTCATGATCAACAATTTATTTGATATTAGTAAAGGTGACGAAAAGGTTAGTAAAAAAAGGAGAAAAGAGTCCGTTAGTAAACCATTAGTAAAAGGGAGAAAAATAGAAAAAGAGAGATTACAAAATACTTTGTAAATCTCTCAATGCCTTGCTATGTATGGTGCGGTCGAGAGGACTTGAACCTCCATGCCCTTGCGAGCACTAGAACCTGAATCTAGCGCGTCTGCCAGTTTCGCCACGACCGCGTAACATAGGTTATTATATGAGAAGAGGGACAGTTTGTCAATAGCAAATTCTTCTCTTTGAAAGTCATTCATAAGTTTACGTTACAGTGGTATTTGGAAAATTCCATTGTAAGAGTAGGGGGACAATGATACAATTATTAAATTATGCTAAATGTAGAAGGCTCCTGCATTACATTATGCTAGGGGTCTTTTGAATGGCTAAGTGCAGAAAGAGAAATGCTTGTGCTGAGAAAAGGGATTTTTTAGAGTGCGTGTGTGAACGAATGATCCTTACCTTAACTCGGAATGTCAGTAGATTGGATTGGAGGTGCTTAGAATGCCTATCTTGAAGGTTTTCGTGGTAGTTTATGTCATTTGGAATGGTTATGTATTTGTTGCAATGGGGAGAGATAAACGCCGAGCTAGGTTGCACCGTTGGAGGATTTCTGAGGCAAGTTTACTTTGGATGGGAGCAGCTTTCGGGGGAGTTGGACTTTATACTGGAATGAAGTATTTCCGTCATAAGACTGCCCATTCAAAGTTTGTCATCGGTGCGCCTGTCTTAATTGTTGTGAACTTTTTGGTGATTAGCTTATTATTATACACTGGGCATTTTCGGTTAAATCTATTTTAGATTTTAACAGATATCTGGGCTTGGATTGGTAAAGAAAATAAAAATTATAATCATGGGGGCACGTGAGAATATTTCAAGTGTTATAAGGACTATTAAAGGATATTATCTAACTCTCAACGAATAGATGAAAGGGATATAAAGTAGATAACTGTCGAAATAATTAACTTTATGATGAATAATAGTTCTTATGGGGGTAACTCGAATGGTTGAACTCATGGCCGTCAAAGACTATGCTCAACAAATAGCTGAAGCGATAGCGACCGTTGTTAAAATTGATATTGAGATTGCAGATCATAATCTGGTGCGCATTGCTGGAACAGGGAGATATCACAAGGGGGTCGGTCAGTCAATGGACCGGCAGGGGTACATCTATAAAGAGGTTTTGCGAACTGGACATCAGTTTGTTATAGAAACACCGGGAAACCATCCACTATGTGCTCCTTGTAAAGCCCGTGGAAATTGTTCGGAAAAATATGAAGTGGTCTCTCCAATTAATGTGAACGGTAAGGCAGTGGGTGCAATCGGACTTATTTGTTTTACAGAAGTGCAAGCGAAGCTTATCGAAGAAAATCAACACTCCTATCTTATTTTCCTAACAAAAATGGCTGAAACTATTGCCTTGAAATTGAAGGAACAAGAGTATTTAGCGGGTCTGGTTTCGGCCAATCACTATCTGAATTCGATAATCGACTGCTTGGAAGAAGGGTTGCTTACGGTTGATCTCGACGGCTCAGTCCTGCACTTCAACCAAGCGGCCAAGGGCTTGTTCGGTAGTTTGCTGACACCGCGAAGCAATTTAAAGACCCTATTATCCGAGCAAATTGTCGCAGATATTCTCAAGGTAGCTCGTGATCGGGACGAAATTGTTGAACGAGAAGTTCATATTGATACGAAGAAAAATCGGGTTCGAATGGTTTTGAGAGCCACACCGATTGATGGTGAAGACGGGGTAAAAAGTATTGCTGTGGTCCTGCGGTCGTTTGATGAAATTACTCGAATTGCCAATCGACTTGCTCTTCAAGATGCCAGCTATACGATTCGGGATATTTTAGGAGTCAGTGAGGCTATGTGCCAAATCCGCGAACGGGCAAAAATAGTTGCCGCGAGTATCTCGACGGTTTTGATTCGAGGAGAAAGCGGGACGGGTAAAGAGATGTTAGCCCGGTCAATTCATAATCTCAGCCCTAGACAACACGGGACGTTTATGGCGATTAATTGTACGGCTATTCCTGAATCTTTGCTTGAAAGCGAACTCTTCGGTTATGAAGAGGGTGCTTTTACTGGCGCGCGCAAAGGAGGCAAAATTGGAAAGATCGAATTGGCAAGCAAGGGGACGCTTTTCCTAGATGAAATTGGAGATATGCCGTTATTTCTACAGGCTAAAATTCTCCGTGTGCTCCAAGAACGTCAAATTGAACGAATTGGGGGAACGACCCCGATTCCAGTGGATGTCCGAGTGATTGCAGCAACTCATCGGAACCTTGAAGATATGATGGCGAAGGGTGAGTTTCGTGAGGATTTGTATTATCGGATTAATGTAATTCCTATGGATATAAAACCTTTACGTGATAGAAAAGAAGACTTAGCAATTTTATGTGAGCATTTTGTTAAAGATTATAATCAGCGGCTTAATAAAAATGTCCAGTTTTTATCAGATGGATTTCGACAGAGGTTACAAGAGTATATGTGGCCTGGCAATGTTCGTGAGCTGCAGAATGTGATCGAATATGCCATGAACTTGACAGAGGGAGCTACTTTGATTGAGGAACATTTATCCTCAAGGTTGAAACAGAATTCAATGTACGATGACCTAGGGAGTTTTAATTTAGAAAAAATTGAACGAGAAACCATCTTGCGTTGTTTTCAAAATTGCGAACCTGGTGTTCGAGGTAAAGAAAGAGCAGCGAAAGCCTTGGGAATTGGATTGGCAACACTTTATCGGAAACTAGCGCGCTATAATATTGAGTAATTTTTTGAGGTAACGAGAGCAAATACCCAATGTGAAAAGAAAATTGTGCCTGGAATTTATCAAAACGATAATATTTTTATCAATATGATAGGGGTATTATCGTTTTTAGATAGTGTATATCTAAAGAGATTGCCGGCTTGGCGGTACACTTACTGGTAGTCTTTTGTTCATAAGGAGTAATTGGGGAAGGTAAGGATATTACCTGAGAAGTGCCTTGAGAAGGGGTCGGATAGATGGTAGTCTCTGGAAGCCTTCGTAAACTTGAGTATTTTTAAAACTGCTGCATAGATTGCTATATAAGGTGTAGGCAATAAGTTGGCTTTATCACATTGATAAAGCCAACTTATTTAGTTTGACAAGAAAAGTTGAATTTTAGGCTTTTGTTACCTCGCTTACTCGTTGGCACGTATTTTGCACAGTAAAAGAGAAAGACTAGAAGAAACGTGAAATGTAGTTACTTTCTCTGACTAAAGCTACTTGGGCGGCAGAAAGATCTATTGAATGTTTGGAATGGAGGGAATTAATATGGCTTATTCAGTTGTGGGAAAAAGTGTTAAAAGAGTTGATGCTGTTGCCAAAGTGACAGGCAAGGCCAAATATACGGATGATTTTTCCGAACGGGATATGTTGATCGGAAAAATCCTACACAGTCCTCATGCTCACGCTATTATTAAAAATATTGATGTGAGTAAAGCGGAGGCGTTGCCTGGTGTAGAGGCTGTTTTAACGTACAAGGATCTACCAAGAATCCGATATGCGACGGCCTTGCCGGGTGTTATAGAGGCGATTGCCACGGATGAAGTCGATGTTGCAGAGCTCAAATACGGTACGGCAGGGCATCCTTTTTCGCTTGATGAAAGTCATAGAGACAAAGAGGACCGTCATATTTTGACGAAGAAAGCTCGCTTTGTAGGAGATAATATTGCGGCGGTGGTGGCCACGGATGAACTGATCGCCGAGAAGGCCTTGAAATTAATTGAAGTTGAATATGAAGTGTTAGAGGCTTTAACGAGCACAGACTCTGCACTCAGAGAAGGCGCCCCTTTGATTCATGATGAGAGTGAGGGAAACATCCTTGCTTCGGGTGGGTTCGCCAGGGGGGATGTGGAGGAAGCCTTTAAAGCGTCCGATCATGTCATTGAAGGAGAGTACGAAACGAGCATTGTACAGCATTGCCATATGGAAAATCAGACGTCCTATGCTTATGTGGACACGGATCGCAGAGTTGTGATTGTAACCTCGACCCAGATTCCACATATTGTGCGACGGATCGTTGCTCAAGCCTTGGGTATTTCCTGGGGCAGGGTACGTGTCATTAAGCCATATGTTGGCGGCGGGTTCGGAAACAAGCAAGATGTCTGCATTGAACCTCTAAATGCAGCTATGACCTTAGCGGTGGGTGGTCGTCCGGTGAAAATCGAACTCTCTAGGGAAGAAACTATGATTGACACAAGAACTCGCCATGCGTTTAAGTTTAAAATAAAAACGGGAATCAATAATGACGGAACCATGAATGGAATTCATATTTCGGCCATTTCTAATACGGGAGCCTATGCTTCACATGGGCATTCTATTGCAGGTAGTGCTGGAGGCAAATTCCGGTATCTCTATCCGGTAAAGTCTTTGAAATATGACCCGATTACGGTTTACACTAACTTGCCAGTTGCCGGGGCGATGCGAGGGTACGGAACCCCTCAGATATTTTTTGCGTTCGAATCCCACATTGAAGATATTGCTAAAAAACTTAACATGGATCCCATTGAGATCCGAAAGAAAAACCTAGTTGACGTCGGATATGTAGATCCGCACAGTAAGAATAAGATTATGAGTTGCGGCATCCGCGAGTGTATCGATAAAGGCAGAGAATTGATTAAATGGGATGAGAAAAAGGCCTTGTATAAACAACAAAGTGGAGAGAAACGCCGAGGGGTGGGTATGGCTTGCTTCAGTTATGGTTCAGGAACTTATCCTGTCGCCTTAGAACTTGCAAGCGCACGTATTGTTTTGAATCAAGATGGTTCGGTTCAGCTGCAACTAGGGTCGACTGAAATTGGACAGGGTAGTGATACGGTTTTTGCCCAGATGGTTGCTGAGGTACTAAGCATCCCTATGTATATGGTTCATGTGATTTCTACTCAAGATACGGACATAACCCCTTTTGATACAGGATCTTATGCATCGAGACAAACCTACGTAACTGGAATGGCGGTGGAAAAGGCTGCCCTCGAAGTTAAGGAGAAAATCCTCGAGTTCGCACAGCGCATGACGGATATTCCGGCTCACCTTTTAGATCTCAAGGATCAAACCATTGTCATTCAACAAACTGGTGAGAATGTTCTGGCGTTGGAAGTAGTCGCAATGCAGTCTTACTATGACCGAGTTCATGCCAAACCTATAACGAGTGATACCTCCAATAATGCCCGCATTAATGCAGTTCCTTTTGGTGTCACTTTTGCAGAGGTGGAAGTAGACATGAAGACTGGAAAAATCAAGGTTCTGGAGATTTTCAATGTTCATGATTCTGGTAAAATTATTAATCCACTTCTGGCGGAAGGACAAGTGCATGGCGGTGTGAGTATGGGAATTGGCTATGCTCTGTCTGAACAGTTACTCTTTGATGAAGTGACGGGTAAACCCCTTAACAATAATCTGCTGGATTATAAGCTCCCTACCATGATGGATACACCGGATATTGGGGTAGCCTTTGTAGAAAAAGACGATCCTACGGGGCCTTTTGGTGTGAAGGCACTGGGAGAACCTCCGGTGATTAGCCCAGCACCAGCTCTCCGTAACGCGGTGTTAGACGCAACGAACTTGGCATTTAATCGCATACCTATGAATCCACAACGTGTTTTTGAAGGGTTTAAAAAGGCTGGATTAATCTAGAAAAGGCGGTGATAAGATGTACGATATTAAAGGATATTATGAAGCTGAAACTGTCAATGAGGCAGTGGCATTACTCGCGGAAAACCCTAATTTGAAAATCATTGCAGGTGGGACGGATGTGCTCATAAAAATGCACGGCGGGCAACTGGAAGAGGCTGAGCTCCTGAGTCTCCGCAAGATAAAATCCCTGGAAACTATTCGGAGAGCGGAGGACGGGTCGATTGCAATCGGTTCGATGGCTACCTTTACTCGGGTTTTCAATGATCCTATTCTTCGGGAAACGATTCCTATATTAACGGAAGCGGCTATTTCCATGGGGGGGCCACAAATCCGTAATATCGCCACCATTGGCGGAAATGTCTGCAACGGGGCAACGTCGGCGGACAGTGCATCTTCCTTGTTTGCGCTCAATGCTCAGTTGAAGCTACAGAGTCAGCAAGGGGAGCGCCTTGTTCCAATCCGTGAATTTTATCTTGGACCAGGCAAGGTGGCTTTGAAACCTGGAGAAATTCTTATCGAAATCCTTATCTCTCCAGCAGACTACGAAGGATTCGGAGGGCATTATATTAAGTTTGCTATGCGTGAAGCGATGGATATAGCCACGCTTGCCGTCTCGGCCGTTTGCAAACTACAGGATGGAAAGTTTGAGGATGTTCGATTGGGACTTGGGGTTGCGGGCCCAACCCCTTTGAGGTGCCTCGAAGCGGAGGAGTATGCTAAAGGGAAAACAGTTTCCCTTGAAACGCTGTCTGAGATCGGAAAGTTAGCCGTTAAATCTGCCAAAGCTAGAACTTCTTGGCGGGCTTCTAAAGAATATCGGGAACATCTCGTCGAAGAACTCACGCAAAGAGCACTCAAAATTGCCATTGTCAACGCGGGAGGTGTGGAGCTTGTTTAAGAGAATATCTTTTACAGTCAATGGAAAAGCCTTCAATTATGAAGTGGACGTTCGGGAATCGTTGCTGGAGGTCTTGAGAAATCGTTTAGGCTACACCGGAGCCAAAAAAGGGTGTGGAGTCGGAGAATGTGGTGCTTGTAGTGTCCTTATTGACGGCGTTCCTTTCGATTCTTGCATTTATTTAGCTGTTTGGGCGGATGGAAAGCAAATTACGACCATTGAGGGCGTGGCTTCGAAAAATGGCGATTTGTCAGATGTCCAAAAAGCCTTCGTCGAAGAAGGCGCCGTGCAGTGTGGTTTTTGTACCCCTGGTCTCGTTCTAACCACTACGGCTCTGACTGAGAGCGGAAAAGACTACACCCGAGAAGAGATTAAGCGAGAACTTTCAGGTCATTTATGCCGTTGTACAGGGTATCAGGACATTCTAAAAGCAGCGGAAAAATCCTTGGAAGGGCATATTTGCACGTGCGTCGATAGCCCCCATTATAAGCAGCAACAAGCAGAGAAAGTTGAGGAGCGATAATATGAGTGACAAGATGGAACTAATTCCTTTTAAGAAACTAATTCATTGGGTGATTTCTGAATACAAACAGAATAAAACTATTTACGGTATACCTGAAACAAAATTTTACCGTAAAGCGGATGACAAGCACATTCAACTTTTTGGGGAAGTTCTCGACACTCCAGTCGGGCCAGCGGCTGGCCCACATTCCCAACTAGCCCAAAATATTATTGCATCGTATTTAAGCGGAAGTCGTTTTTTTGAGCTGAAATCCGTTCAAATCATGGATGAGTTAGAAATTCCTAAACCATGTATCCTTGCAGAAGATGAATGCTACAATACTGAGTGGTCCACGGAACTTCCAATTATGGGTGCGTTTGACGAGTATGTGAAGGCATGGTTTGTCCTTCATGTACTTCAGAAAGAGCTGTTTAAGCAAAGCGACCGTCGCTTTATGTTCAATATGAGTGTGGGATATGATCTCAAGGGGATTCAATCACCCAAAGTGGATCAATTCGTTGAAGGACTGAAAGATGCGTCTAAGACTGATATTTTCAAAGAATGCCAAGCGGCTTTACTCGAGGAACTAGGGAACTTTGAGACGGTGGATCGCGAATTTGTAGAGGGTATTTCACCTAATATTTGTTCGTCTATTACCTTATCGACCATGCACGGCTGCCCACCTGCAGAGATTGAAGCTATTATCAAATACCTACTCAGCGAAAAGAAATTGCACACGTTTGTAAAGATGAATCCGACGCTACTGGGGTATCAGTATGTGCGAGATACCTTTGATAAGATGGGCTACAACTATATTGAACTGAAAGAAGAGTCCTTTACTCATGACCTTCAGTTTGATGACGGTGTTGCTATGTTAAGACGACTTAAAGCCTTTGCTCTGGACCATAAGAAGGACTTCGGTGTTAAGATGTCCAACACATTGCCGGTTAGAATTGGTAAATCCGAACTGCCGGGCGAAGAGATGTACATGTCTGGACGAGCGCTCTATCCTTTGACGATAAATTTGGCGTTGAAATTGGCGTCTGAGTTCGATGGTGATCTAAAGATTTCCTATTCGGGCGGTGCCGATGCCTTCAATATTGAGCGGATTTTTGCAACAGGAATCCGACCGATTACCGTGGCTACAACCCTTCTAAAGCCGGGTGGGTACCAACGCTTTAAGCAACTTGCGGAAATTTTGGATTCTCAGCTAGATAATATGGAGTCGAGCAAATTAGATGTGGAAAAGTTAAAGAGTCTCGCTGAAAGTGCGTTTGATGATGCCAATCATTTGAAAGAGAAGAGAGATATCATAAATCGCAAAACGGAACTAAAGCTACCTATCACAGATTGCTTCATCGCGCCTTGTGCTGTAGGCTGCCCGATTGAACAGGACATTCCTGAATATATCCGCTTGGTGGGTGAAAAGCGTTATGAGGAAGCGTTTGATGTCGTAGTCTCCAAAAATCCGTTACCTTTCATTACTGGGACGATCTGTACTCATAATTGTATGACGAAGTGTACTCGTCTGGACTATGATGAATCTGTGCATATCCGTGGGCAAAAATTGGTCGCCGCTCAAAACGGGTATGAGGGATATATGAAGAAGATTTCTACACCTAGTTCCAAATCATCTGCTAAAGTTGGAATTATTGGAGCAGGGCCTTCTGGTCTTGCAGCGGCATATTTCTTGGCTAAAGCGGGTTTGGATGTCACCGTTTTTGATAAACGTGAAAAGGCTGGCGGTACGGTCGAATACGTGATTCCGGATTTTAGGATCTCTAGAGAAGCCATCAATAAAGATATTGAACTTATCAGGAAAATGGGTGTGAAGTTCGAGTTCGGAATTAATCCTAATTTTTCCGTGACTGACTACAAAGCCAAAGGATTTAACTACGTCTACCTTGCGATTGGGGCAGGCAAAACGAATGCTCTCGATATAAAAGGGGATACCGAAAAGGTTATGGGAGCCATTCCGTTCTTAGAAACATATAACACGAACAGGGATTCCTTAAAGCTCGGGAAGAATGTAGCAGTAGTCGGAGGCGGTAATTCGGCCATGGATGCGGCGCGAGCTGCCTTACGTGTTAAAGGCGTAGAGAATGTCTACATCATCTATCGTCGAACGAAAGAGTACATGCCAGCAGATAAAGAGGAATTACATTTTGCGACTGAGGATGGGGTTATTTTCAAAGAGCTTCTTGCTCCAATCTCTTTAACAGAGGGAGTGTTGAAGTGTCAGACGATGGAACTGGGACAACCGGATGCTTCTGGACGCAGGAGCCCGAAGGCCAAAGAAGGAGCCTTTGAAGAGTTAACGATCGACACCGTTTTAGCGGCGATTGGGGAACTGGTTGATTATGATCTTCTGAAGGATAATGGAATCAAACTTGAGGGTAAGGGTAAAATCATTGTCAATGACAAGACACTCGAGACCAGTGTCGAGAATGTCTTTGTTGGTGGGGATGCCTTAGCGGGGCCGTGGACTGTGGTCGGAGCTATTAAGCATGGTACGCAAGTTGCCAAGGCAATTCTAGCGAAAGAAGCGTTTGAATTAAATCAAGAGTTTGCTTCACGAATCTCGTTTGAGAAGGAAAAGCAGTTATTGGAAATTACTGAGAAAAAAGCAGTTATGAAGGCAGTTTGCGATAACGAAGAAGAAGCAGGCCGATGTTTAGAATGTAATAAAGTATGTGATATTTGTGCGGAGGTTTGCCCGAATCGTGCAAACCTGATGATTCCTGTTAAAGGACCTGGCTTGACTAATCAAAATCAGATCCTTCATGTCGACGGAATGTGTAATGAATGCGGTAACTGCGCGACCTTCTGTCCGTATTCAAGTGAGCCATACAAAGCTAAATTAACACTATTCTGGAGTGAAAAGGAATTCCAAGAAAGCGCCAATTCTGGTTTCGTACTCCTGAGTGATGGAGCAGAGCCGGAATTCAAACTTCGCCTTAATGAGGAAATTACTAATATTAAATTTAATGAATCTGGTAAACCGAACGTGTCCATCGATGACTCTATTGCGGCCATTATCTGGACTTCCTTCGATCAGCATCGTTATATTTTCTAAGCTTAGATTTAAGAAGTTTTCTTAGTTTATGAAGGGGTTAAGGTCCGCCTTGGCCCCTTGCTCCTTATCAATTTAGTAATATACTTATCATAGTGAGAAGAATATTGTGCGAGCTTCTTGTGAAATTAGTGCTATATGCTTGCGTTTATTGAGAGATTCTTCAGAAATCCAAATCTGAGTTTATCATTTTGAGATAAAGACTTATGATAGTGTCGGCACAAAGTCCTGTCTTGACTCGTTTGTAGTATTTTGTCTAATTGGCACGAAACTTGCATCGTTTACTGAATGGAAGCGTTAAATTGCTTCCTGACCTTGAAGTAGTGGCGGGACTTTATTCAAGGACGATGAAAAGACGGAGGTGACTGAGACTTATAGAGTTAACCCGCATTGGAAATAGAGGAGGAAAGTAAATGGCTAACACGAAAGGTTCAGTCGCCCCTGTCGATGAGATGATGCCCGCTGGAAAACTATTCATTTATGGGCTTCAACATGTACTGGCGATGTACGCTGGAGCGGTTGCGGTGCCCTTGATTATTGCTGCAGCAGCTGGTCTCTCGAAATCACAAACGGCTTTTCTAATTAATGCTGACTTATTTACCTGTGGTCTGGCTACACTACTCCAAACATTAGGTATCTGGAAAATAGGAATCAAAATTCCCGTCATTCAAGGGGTCACCTTTGCTGCGGTAACACCGATGATCATGATTGCTAAAACGGGTGGCATGCCCACAGTCTTTGGGTCTGTTATTGTAGCGGGACTCGTGACGTTCCTATTGGCTCCTTTCTTTAGCAAACTGATCCGCTTTTTCCCACCCATTGTTACAGGGAGTGTTATTACAGTCATCGGTATTTCTCTCTTGCCGGTAGGGATAGCCTGGGCTGCGGGAGGAACGGGGAATAAGAATTATGGTTCCTTAACCTTCCTAGGTGTTGCCGGTGTTGTACTTTTAACGATTCTCTTGATCAATAAACTATTCACGGGCTTTCTCGCCCATATTTCTGTTTTGATAGGTTTATGTGTCGGTCTTATAATTGCTATTCCCTTAGGACTTGTAAACTTTTCGGGAGTTTCGTCAGCTGCTTGGATCGGTATTGACACTCCATTTGCCTATGGTATGCCCATATTCGATGTCGGCGCGATCGTCGCCATGATTATTGTTATGTTGGTGGTTATGGTTGAGTCCACTGGTGATTTCCTGGCTATTGGTGAGATGGTAGGGAAAAAGATCGGCGAGAAAGAACTCACTGCGGGACTACGTGCAGATGGCATAGCTACGACACTGGGTGGCATTTTCAATGCTTTCCCCTACACTGCATTTGCACAGAATGTCGGCTTGGTGGGTTTGACGGGTGTCAAGAGTCGTTTCGTCGTTGCAACCTCAGGGGTGATCTTAGTTGTGATGGGTCTTTTCCCTAAATTAGCCACAATTATTGCCTCACTGCCGAATGCGGTGCTCGGTGGTGCAGGGATCGCCATGTTTGGAATTGTTGCTGCAAGTGGAATTAAGACGCTTGCTAAAGTGGACTTCGAGAAAAATGCTAACAATATTTTCATTGTTGCTATTAGTATCGGGATGGGTGTAATTCCAGTGGTGGATCCGAAGTTTTTCCAACTCTTTCCTAACTGGAGCCAGACAATACTACACAGTGGAATTACCTTAGGTTCACTAACGGCTATTATCCTCAATGCTTTCTTTAATGGGAGCAAAGGCGGAGAGGACGTTAAAAAAGAACTTGCAGCAAATGCAGGAATTAGAGAATAATTTTTATGGTGGGAAAGTGAGTCCTTTCCCACCTTTTCCACCTTTATAACTTAAGACAAATCCGGTGACGCGAAGGGGTTATGGAAATGCCAGTCGATTTATCGGTAGATTTTTGCGGACTTAGACTAGAAAACCCTTTTATCTTGGCTCCCTCGCCTAGTACAGATCATCTCGATCTCTTAATACAGGCTTTCGAAGCCGGTTGGGCTGGGGCTGTGTTGAAGACGGTCGCAGTAGGTTCCAATATAGTGAGTCGTGTTTTTCCTTTGGTCATGAGTATTGAACATGAGGCTGGTTTTTTAGGCCTGCAGAACATAGATCTCGTTTCTGAACATTCGGTAGAGCACATAGAACAAAACGTGAGAAGTTTAAAAAAACGTTTTCCAACTAAAATAGTAATCCCCAGTATCATGGCTAGCACCAAGGAAGATTGGCAATCCCTGGCCAAAAGGTTTGCCGATGCGGGAGCAGACATTATAGAGTGTAGTATTTGGTGTCCGCATGGAGCGGAATGGGGTTTATGTACTAGGGTTCAAGAGCCCGTTGGTACAGAGCAAATCGCTCGTTGGGTGAAGGAAGCTGTCGGAGACGTTCCCGTTGTCATCAAATTATCAGCACAGGATTCCGACATCATTGCCACAGCCGAAGCCGTACAACGTAGTGGAGCTGATGGAGTGTGTGCTATAAATACCATAAAAAGTATAACTGGCGTTAACCTAGATACCTTGATTCCTTACCCCAATGTAGCCGGGCTTTCAACCTACGGAGGCCTTTCTGGGCCAGCTATAAAACCAATTGCTTTGCGTTGTACTGCGGAGATCGCGCAAAAAGTGGATCTGGATATCGCGGGAAGCGGTGGGATTACCACTTGGCAAGATAGTGCTGAATTCCTTCTTCTTGGAGCGAGCACCTTACAAGTTTGCACTGCGGTCTTGCGTTTCGGTATAGGAATCATTGGAGAGTTTATACTAGGATTGGACGGCTGGATGGAGGAAAAAGGTTTCCAGAGTATGACGGATGTTATAGGACGTTCATTACCTTACTTAGTTGAACATTCTCAGCTTCCAAGGGGTATTCAAGTTGTTTCACATATTCGGACAGAAGACTGCGATGGCTGTGGTAGTTGTTATACCGCGTGTAGAACAGGTGGGCATGAAGCAATTGCTTTAGTCGAAGGACTTCCACAGGTTATCAGGAGTGAATGTATAGGGTGCGGTCTTTGTCGGGCGATGTGTTCCGCAAAGGCCATAACTTTAATTCGACCCGTTTGAGACATAAGGCGTAGCGTACAAAGTATTCTAGGAAAATTAATTACTAGAGAGGATGAATTCAATGCTACTAATTGGTAATGGTACAGTTTTAACCCTCGGCAAACGTAATCAAGTGATTCCAAATGGCGCCGTTCTAATTCAAGAAAGTAAGGTGCAAGAAATCGGATCAACGCAAGATCTAAAAACACGCTTTCCTGACGCGAGGTTTATCGATGCTCATGGTAAGCTGATTATGCCGGGGATGATCAATACCCACATGCATCTCTACAGCACCTTTGCTCGGGGAATGGATTCCAAAAGTAAATCACCCGAAAACTTTCGCGATATATTAGAAGGACTTTGGTGGAAACTTGATAAATTGCTTTCGCTCGAGGATGTTTATTATAGCGCACTGACTCCTTTGATTGAGTGCATCAAAACAGGTACAACGACGATTATTGATCATCATGCTAGCCCTATGGCTATCACGGGAAGCTTGTCCACCCTTGCCAAGGCGGCTAAAGAAATGGGAATTCGTGCAGCTTTTTGTTATGAGGTTTCTGATCGAGATGGGGATCAAATAGCACAAGAAGGCATTAAGGAAAATGCTGACTTCATTGCGGCTTGTCAGGCTCAGCCGGATTCCATGGTTGCTGGGATGTTTGGGCTCCATGCTTCGTTAACGTTATCAGATCAAACCTTGGCTGCGAGTAGTGAATCAGCCAAACGGCTCGGAGCAGGTTTTCATGTTCATGTTGCCGAAGGGATTGAAGATGTGGAAGACTGTCTCGCGAAACACGGAATGCGTGTGGTGGAACGTTTGAATAAATTTGGCGTCCTGGGACCCAAGAGCATCGCAGCGCACTGCGTGCATATTAATGATCATGAAATTGGACTGCTTAAGGCTTCAAAAACTCAAGTTGTGCATAACCCTGAATCAAATATGGGCAACGCTGTAGGAGTCACTCCAGTTCTTAAAATGCTAAGCGAAGGGGTCTTAGTGGGACTGGGAACGGATGGGTATACCTGCGATATGTTCGAAAGTGCTAAAGTGGAAAATGTACTCCAAAAACATGCGGCAGCCAATCCTAGTGTGGCTTGGGCTGAAGTTCCGCAAATGCTTTATGCAAATAACCCGCAGATCGCTTCAGGCCTTTTCGGCGGGACGTTCGGCGAATTGAGTGAAGGAGCATGGGCGGATGTCATCGTGGTTGATTATGTGCCGCCAACCCCCATGGATGCGAACAATTGGAGCGGACACCTTCTATTTGGCGTTTCGGGGCACTGTGTTGAAACGACGGTTATTAATGGGCGCGTGCGCATGCTCGACAGAAAACTCATAGATATTGACGAAGAAGCCATCTGTGCCCGTTCAAGGGAATTGGCGCAGGACATTTGGAAGAGAATTTGAGGTGATTGAGTTGAAAAACGTATTGGGATTACGCTGTGTTCAATGTGGCAAGGAACATCTTGCTGAGGCAGGGACGTATACTTGCCCGACTTGCGGCTCAAAGGGCGGGATCATGGATGTCGAATACGACTATAAAGAGATTAATCGACTGACCTCTCGTGAGCAAATAAGTCAATCAAAAGATAATTCCATCTTTCGCTATCTACCTTTTCTGCCGATTCGTCCTGATTCTGCCCGCCCCCATCTGAGAGTGGGCTGGAGCCCTCTTTACAAACCTCAAGGGCTGGGCAAGAGTTTGGGAATGAGTAACCTTTATATCAAAGACGATGGACAGAATCCGACCGCTTCCTTGAAAGATCGGGCCTCGATTATTGCTGTCATTAAAGCAGTCGAGGAAAAGGCCCCGACGGTTGCCGCTTCTTCGACGGGTAATGCGGCCTCATCATTGGCCGGAAGCGCTGCTGCTATGGGAATAAAATCAGTTATCTTTGTCCCAAGTCGCGCACCACAAGGAAAGATTGCCCAGTTGCTGGTCTTCGGCGCAACGGTGATCAGTGTTCAGGGGTCTTATGAAGATACCTTTAGACTTTCTGCAGAGGCGATTGATCGCTTCGGTTGGTATAATAGAAATGCAGCGATAAATCCTTACCTTGTTGAAGGTAAAAAGACGGTTGCGTTGGAAATCGCGGAGCAGTTAAATTGGGAAGTGCCTGACTGGGTGATCCTTTCCGTTGGGGACGGTTGCACCATAGCGGGGGTTTGGAAAGGTTTTAAGGATCTCTATCAAGCTGGGTGGATCGAACGCTTGCCTAAAATTGCGGGAGTTCAGTCAACAGGATGTTGTCCACTCGTCGATGCCTTCTTGGAAGATCGCCCTTGGCGTCCAAAGGAAGAGAACACAATCGCTGATAGTATTGCCGTCGGAGTGCCGCGCAACCCAGATAAGGCCTTAAACGCTGTTCGCGAATCGGGTGGTACAATGGTTGCTGTATCCGATGAGGCGATCTTGGATGCGATGCGCGAGTTAGGTCGAACTAGTGGTATTTTCGGGGAACCAGCAGGTGTGACAGGAACAGCGGGGCTTAAAGTTTTGGTGGAAAAAGGAATTATAGGAACCGATGAAAAAGTGGTTTCTATTGTCACCGGTAATGGATTAAAGGATGTAAGCAATGCAATTAAGGCTGTGGGTGAGCCCATCAAAGTCGAGCCTTCATTGAAAGAACTGTTGGTGAAGTTGGATGGCAAGATCTAAAGTATTTAGTGATGTATGGAATGTGATATTCTAACCTCGTACATCGAAGCCGTAGAAATCGGATGAGAATCAAGTTGCCTTGGGCAGCAGATAATCTAAAATTGATTGCGGGAGGTAGTAGAATGAAAAACTTGATCGATTTAACCATTAATGAGGAACAACTTAAAAAAACGGTGCAGAGTGTTAAAGAAAAAAACGTCGTAATCCCAACTCTAGCTCAGATGAAGGATCCTAATAAGATACCTGCAACTGTAAAAGAGAAGTTGAAGAAGACTGGGTTATGGGACGTGGACCCCATTAATTTATTTAGAATCTCTTGGAAAAACGAACCGGTCAAAGAAAGCGGATTATACAATAAATTACCAAATTATGTAGAGATCCCGCCTGAAATCTCAGGTGTTAAAGCAAGGATTATTGCTATGGCGGGGAAATATTTTCCGACAGGCGCGCACAAAGTTGGAGCAAGTTTTGCTTGTTTAGTTCCTCGTTTAGTGACTGGACAATTTGATCCAAAATATCATGAAGCTGTTTGGCCTTCAACAGGTAACTACTGTCGAGGCGGAGCGTATAATTCAGCGTTATTAGGCTGTAAGTCAATTGCTATTTTACCGGAAAATATGAGTAAAGAGCGTTTCGAATGGCTTAAAACAGTCGCCGGTGAAGTTATTGCGACGCCTGGTTGTGAAAGTAACGTGAAGGAAATTTATGATAAAACTTGGGAACTAAGAAGAACCCGAGATAATGTTGTGATTTTTAATCAATTCGGAGAACTTGGCAATCATTTATGGCATTATGAAGTCACGGGTAATGCCATGGATGAGATTATCAAAGCAGAAGCCGGTTCAAAGGGCAGACTTGCAGGGGTATGTTTAACTTCAGGTTCTGCTGGCACACTTGGTAGCGGAGATTACTTGAAAGATCAATATCCGAATGCTAAAATTGCAGTGGGTGAAGCACTACAATGTCCAACGTTACTAAATAACGGTTTTGGCGACCATAGAATTGAAGGTATTGGGGATAAACATATACCTTGGATTCATAATGTTAAGAATACCGATATGGTGATCGCGATTGATGACAATGATAGTTTGGGCATGTTCCGTCTCTTTAATGAACCTGCTGGGCAGGACTATCTAAGAGAACAAGGGATTTCTGAAGAGGTCATTTCCAAGCTTTCCTGGGTAGGGATTTCTGGTGCAGCTAATATTCTATCCTGCATCAAATTTGCAAAATACTACGAGCTGACAGAGGATGATATTGTCATAACAGTCCTCACAGACTCTGCGGAAATGTATCAGTCGAGATTGCAAGAAATGCAAGCTGAGAGAGGTAAAGAGTATACTTCCCTGAATGCGGCCGTTGATCACAACAGAAATGTTTTGGGTGTTAGAACCGACAGTATGGAAGAGTTAACGTACCAAAGCAAAAAGCGCATTCATAACCTCAAGTATTACACTTGGATTGAACAACAAGAGTATGATCTGGATGAGCTGAATGCACAATGGTACGATTATGATGAATACTGGGGTAAGTTACATCAAATGGGGCCAGATCTCGATAAACTAATCGAACGATTCAATGAACAAACGGGCTTGACAAGCAAATAATTAAATTTCCTTGCCCAACATTGCTTACTATAAGGGTTTATTCATTTGTAAAATAGTTAGATAAAAAGAAGGCAGCGGTTCTTGCGCAGGAACCACTGCCTCTTTTTTAAAGAAAGGGGATACTTCCTTGTCACTTTTAATCAAAAATGCTTCTTATCTAGTTACCTTTAATGATCGTAACGAAATAGTAGAGAATAGCGATCTTCTAATAGAAGGAGAAAAAATTCTTGCGGTTGGGTCAGATTTGAGTTTAACTCCTTCTGAGAACACTCAAATTATTGACGCACGAGGAATGGTCGTCCTTCCGGGGTTAGTGAATACTCATCACCATCTCTATCAGACCTTGTTTCGTGGGCTTCCAGAAGTTCAGGGAATGCCACTTTTCTCTTGGCTTATTAATCTTTATGAGTTTTGGCGTCATATCACCCCAGACGCAGTTTATTATGGGGCTATGGTAGGTTTTAGCGAGCTTCTGCGTACGGGCTGTACCTTAACAACCGATCACCATTATGTTTTTCCGAGAGGACAAGCTAATGATTTAATTGATTCACAAATCACGGCAGCTCGTGAGATCGGAATTCGCTTTCACGCTACCCGTGGCTCTATGTCCTTAGGTAAAAGCGAAGGGGGGCTCCCCCCGGATGAAGTGGTTCAGGATGCAGAGACCATTCTTAGAGATTCGCTACGTCTGATTGAGCGGTACCATGATTCGTCTCCTTATGCCATGACTCGACTGGCACTGGCCCCTTGTTCGCCATTTTCTGTGAGCCTTGACTTGATGCGCCAGTCTCAAATCTTGGCAGGAGAAAAAGGAGTTATGCTTCATACTCATTTGGCAGAAACACTCGATGAAGAAACGTTTTGCTTGGAACGCTACGGACGTCGTCCAGTTGAATTAATGGAAGATGTGGGCTGGATAGGACCGAACGTCTGGTTTGCCCATGCCATTCATCTCAGTGAGCGAGAAATTGATCTATTGGCCCGGAGTGGATCTGGAGTCGCACACTGTCCAAGCTCGAATATGAAACTCGGAAGTGGGATTTGCCCAACTTCAGATCTGGTCAACGCGGGTGCCAAGCTTGGGATTGCGGTTGATGGAAGTGCTAGTAATGATGGCTCAAATATGTGGGAAGAAGTCCGTAGGGCTTATCTGTTAAATCATCTGCGTTATAAAGATCAAGGTCTATCAGCTTACGAGACCCTGAAATGTGCTACGCGTGGGGGAGCAGATGTCTTAGGACGTCCAGATACTGGGCGACTTGAAGCGGGTAAAGCGGCGGATATCATCCTTATTGATCTCCAAGACGTGGCCTATGCGGGCTGTCATGATCCATTGGTTTCACTCGTGTGCTGCGGGAACCAGAGCCTGGTAGACACCACAATTGTTAACGGAAAAGTGGTTGTGAAGAAGGGACAACTTCTCACTCAAGATACTGAAGAAATTCGGAAAAAAGCTCATCAAGTGGCTAGCGAACTCGTGCAGAAGGAGCGGGGATTGAAAAAATAAATTGGTACCGCTAAATCAAAGTGGGTGGAGCTCAAAACACCGTCATCAGACACTATAAAATGTACACCTTGGAGTAGACAGTATAAAAAAGTCTATTCTGTAGAGCACATTTTACTATGTTTCGATGACGGTGTTTTTTGCTTAATTATCTCCAATTTATTTGTCTTAGACAGAAGGTCGCTTAAAAGGTATCACCTTGCCTTCACGTTTCCTAGGTGAGGGCTCGCTGTCACTGCAAGATTCGCATCCTCCGCCACAGCCCGTTTTATTACCAATAAATATTTTGCGCCAAAAAACTTGCCATTTTTCATCTGTTTGTTCGACACGGGTTTCTACTTCATACTGGGGTCCGCGTTGTTGATTAGCTAACCTTGCTTCGGTCGTAGCAACAATATTGGCGGTTTTTAAGGCTTGTTTCTCCGAGTCATAGAGGGTCTGGATTTTTACCCATTCCATTAATTCCATCATATCGCTCCCTTAATGAACATCTTTCTTCCTATAATAACCATTTAATTAGAGATATTGCAAGATAATCGCAAAAGAATCACTGAGTTTTTTCAACTATATCACTTCTACTCTGTTCCTACCCATATTTTTATCTTTATACAATGCATTATCGGCATCTTCTACAATCATTTCTAAATTAGTTGTGGTGTTGGAAATGAAGAACATCAAAAAATTTCAAACAAGAAACAAGTATAATGATTTGTTATATTTTTTAAGAAATAGAATAAAAGAGGATAAGGGGGGTGAGATAATGGCTTAGCAAACGTTAATAAGCTGTGTCTTAAATGAAGGGAAGAAAGGGTGAAAAACATGATCTCGGAGGGTGAACTTTTCCAAAAGAAACCAGTGCTCAAAAGTGAAGATTGGTGGGCGGTCTGGCTTGGGTTGTTTGTCTTTGTGCTAAGTCTCGGTCCCATTATCGGGATGGATTTGTTGGGGTGGGTTGTCAAATTTAATGTTTGGATCGACACGTCCAAGGCACTGGCGCCGGTGTCCAAAACCTTTCAAACTATGTCTGGCACTAACGCCGCCTTGTTAACCTATCTGTTTTTGTTAGTAATAACCACCATCGGCGCAGTGGCTATGGGCGCAAGGCCCGCGAAATACCTCGTCGGTTTTAGCATAATTTACTGGATAACGTTTGCATGCTTGTTTTTAGGTAACTATGCTTTTATTGCCGCCACCCCGGATAAACAAGCAAGTCTAAAAATTCCCTGGTCTTTGAGCCTGGGAGAGATGGGCTTTGTTTTTGCTATGATTATCGGACTTATTATTGGTAATTTTTTTCTCGGTTTTGCTAAGTTTCTGGAAGAGGCTGCTAAGCCAGAATGGTTCATTAAAACAGGGATCGTGATTCTGGGCGCCGCTATCGGTATAAAGACTGTTGGTGCAATGGGACTGGCCAGCACGGTCATTGTCCGTGGACTTTGCGCAGTGGTCGAAGCCTATCTGATTTATTGGCCAATAGTTTACTTCATTTCGCGTAAATACTTTAAATTCACACCAGAATGGGCTGCACCTCTGGCGTCCGGCATCTCTATCTGTGGGGTTGCGGCAGCCATCGCCACGGGTGGGGCAATACGAGCCCGGCAAATGATACCGGTTGTTTTGTCTGCAGTTATTATTGTATTTGTAGCCGTGGAACTGCTCTTTTTGCCTTGGCTGGCACAGTCTTGGCTATTTCGTGAACCAATGGTAGCCGGAGCCTGGATGGGCCTGGCCGTGAAGAGTGACGGCGGTGCGGTAGCTAGCGGCGCGATCACTGATTCGCTTATTAGAGCCAAGGCATTGAAAGAACTTGGGATTAATTGGCAAGAAGGTTGGATCCTGATGGCTGCCACTACTACCAAAGTATTTATTGATGTATTTATTGGTGTTTGGGCATTTATCCTAGCGGTCATCTGGTCTGTTTTCCGGATTGATAAATCCAAGAACCCGAATGCGGGAAGCAAGGTTTCAGCGGGGGAGATCTGGGAGCGTTTCCCTAAATTTGTTATCGGTTTTGTACTGACCTTTGTGATACTGCTTGTGATGGGCTTGAAGAACCCAGGTATTGTAAAGGCCGCGACAGCAGGCTCAGATCAGGCAAACGCTTTGAGGACATTTTTCTTTGCTTTGTGTTTCTTCTCAATAGGTCTGGTAACCAACGTACGGAAGCTCTGGGCCGCAGGTATGGGCCGTATTGTAGGGGTTTATGCCGTTTGCCTGTTTGGCTTTATTCTTTGGATCGGTCTCTTTGTCTCCTGGATTTTCTACCACGGTATTACACCACCAGTAATTGGCGGCTAGCTTATAACGCGATAGAGAGGGGTGTGACTATGGAAAAAACTCAATTCAGTAAAGCTAAGCAGCCAACAGCGACTCAGCCAGAGCTCGAAGTGGATGAGTGGTACGACTTGCTGCCCATCGAGAAAAAACTTATTTCCTATACATTAGGGCTTGGTTTGGTATTGCTGGCCATCTTTACAATATCTTTTGGGGTATTTAAGTAATCAAGTATCTACTGGACTAAAGTATCAGCCCAAACTATTGGTGCGGACACGCTTTTAGCGTAAAGAAATAACTTGCTGGATACCAATTTTGGTTGTTCAGTGAGTTATTTCTTTATGCTCGATGAGCGCAATCACTAACATAATACGACAAACTTCTACTAGTGCTGGAGGTACAATAGAGATACTTATTAGATAGGACACAACGTTATGTAACTCTTGAGACGTTGACGTTGCTAGCATTTCGAAAAATGGAGGAAGCTATTTTGTACTATCAGTTTATAATTAATGTGATTGTAGTCTTATTTCTCTGTGGCGTTGTTACCTTCCTAGACTTGTCGTTTAATAGAAAATACTCACGTTACATTTTGGGAATTATGTTCGGTCTGATTACTATTTTCACAATGACTGGCAAAATCATGGTTATCGAAGGTCGCTTTTATGATTTTCGGCATATCACTATGACGATGGCGGGCTTCGCCGGTGGTCCAGTGACCGCTATAATTGCCGCTATGATCAGTTCTCTGTATCGGTATAATGTGGGCGGAAGTGGTTCGATGGGCGGAATCACAAATATTCTTGTTTTTGCGTGTTTTGGAAGTATCTTGGGTAGACGTGTAAAGAGTAGCCAAAATGGAAAGAAAGTATTATTCTGGTTTATCGTCGGCATAGTTATGGCATTTATTTTAATATTTATTATTGCCTTTATCCCCCCGTGGAAAAGCGATTCCGTCAAGGTTCTTAGAATTGTTGCCGGCCCTTTTTTAATAATTACTCCGTTGGCAACTACTATAATATTTAACTTTTACTTCTGGATCTATGAATTCTTGGGTAAAGCTTCGATTTTAAATACTATAATTAACTTCAGTCCCATAAACCTAATGATTTTTGATACCAATGGACCAATCCTACTCAGTAAAAATCTAAAAAGACAACAAGGACTTTCCTCAAACATCGAAAATTCGATCCTGTTGGACACCGATAAAACGTGGCCGAATGGGGAAAACCAGCAATTCAGATACATTACCACAGAAGACGGAAGGCACTTTGCTACTGATTTATCTAGTTTTCAGATGCCTAGTGGAACATCTGCATGTTTAGCAATTATAAACGATGTAACTGAGCGGAAATGGGAACAGGAAATGTTCAGAGGAGCAAAAGAGAGATTCGCTAAAGCTTTTCAATTAGGGCCCCATATGATGACCATTATTAGGAAGTCAGACTATAGATATGTGGATGTAAACCGTCGTTTCCTTGAAGCACGGGGTTTTGCCTATGAAGATGCTATCGGTAAAACACCCATCGAACTTGGTGTATCCGGAAGTGAATTTAAAAGAATCATTAAGACTCTTGAGGAACGAGGTTCAGTACAAAACTTGGAATGTGCCCTATTTACGAAATATGGTTCAAAAGGTTCAGTAATTCTTTCTGCTGAAACGATACATGTAGATGATCAGGAATGTATTTTGTTTGCGTATAATGACGTTACTGAAATGAAACGAATGCAAACAGAAAGAGTAGAACAACTTACCAAACATTTAGAATTAGAGGCGGAACTTTCTAAAAGTAACCAACTTATAGCAGATCTTATTGATAATATGCCAGACGGTTTTTATGCCTTAGATAATCAATGGCGTTTTACATTTATAAATAAAAAAGCAGAGGAGTTAATGCTAAAAACACGTGAGGAGCTTTTAGGTAAAGTTCTCTGGGAGGTAATTCCTGAAACGAGAGGTAGCTTACTCAAACCGAATTATCAAAAGGCGAAGAATGATTGCGTTTCTATCACGTTTGAAAATCCAAGTCTTTTCCTTAGAGACACATGGTATCAAGTAACCGTGTACCCCTCTCAGATTGGATTGTCAGTTTATTATAGGGATATTACTGAACAGAAATTATCGCGTGAGAAATTAACTAAGTCACAAGAAGAGACAGCTTCAATTCTCGAAAGCATGACAGATTGTTTTTTTGCCATGGATAGGAATTGGCAAATTACTTATGTCAATCGCGCAGGAGAAATAGCCTTCGGGAATTCTCGTGATGAGTTGTTGGGCCGAAACTTCACTGAAGTATTTGAGATCAACGATACCTCCCAACTACACTTTCATGAAGTAATGAACGAGAAGAGGTCTGTTAATTTTGAAATTATTTCTGAACTTTTAGGTAACAAATGGCTAGAGATAAGTCTCTACCCATCGGAAACTGGACTGACCTGTTATTTTCGTGATATAACAAGTCGCAAGATAGCAGAAAATGAAATTGCTAGACTCGACCGTCTCAACCTAGTAGGGCAATTGGCTGCTGGAATCGGACACGAAATAAGGAATCCTATGACTACCGTGCGTGGTTACCTCCAACTCTTGGGTGAAAAACCTGATTATGCAGCTCAAAAATCTACCTTCGCGTTAATGATTTCGGAATTAGATCGCGCAAACTCGATTATTACAGAATTCCTCTCTCTAGCTCGTACGAAACAAACTGAACTAAAATCTCAAAATCTAAATGACATTCTAAACAATTTATACCCTCTATTAGAAGCGGACACGTTTACTCAAAATAAACAAATTCGTTTCATCCCGGGAGAGATTTTCAACCTAAAACTAAATGGGAAAGAAATTTCCCAACTGGTTCTTAACTTGGCTCGTAATGGACTTGAAGCCATGAAGGAAAGAGGTTCCCTGACCATTAAAAGTTATGTAGAGGATGATAAGGTAGTTCTTGCGATTGAGGATGAGGGATGTGGTATACCGCTAGAAAATCTTAATAAGTTAGGAACCCCCTTCTTTACTACCAAAGATAGCGGGACTGGATTGGGCCTGGCAACATGCTACAAAATTGCAGAATCTCATAACGCCAAAATACATATCGATTCAAGTGCCAAAGGGACTACATTCCTTATATTTTTTCCCATTCCTAAGCAGGATCAAAATGAAATCATCGCCTAACTCCCGAAAACTGCAAATTGCAGCAACAAAATAAGCAAGAGCTGTAACATTTTAAAATAATCATGAGGTCACTAATAATGCCTTAGGATTATTTTTTTTCAAATTTTTTCAAGGAAAATCTAGAAGCTGGCACAATGATTGCATTAATTTCTAAGTGAAAACCAAGGATCAATCAATTCGTTTAGGGGGAGATATAGAGTTATAAAGAAACAAGAAATTGTTTTTTGATACCGTATGGAAAGTGCTTTTTGGTTACACAATATCAAGGAATAGGAGAGGATTAATATGAACGATAAAATTAAATGGGTACAAAACAATATGCTTAAAAACGCTGGAGGCGGTGTTTCCACCGAACTTTTTAGTAAGCTGGAAATAGATAAAGCCAGGAAATTCCACTCGACATTCCCTGATTATGAGCCCACTCCGTTGCGTTCACTAAAGAAACTTGCACTGAATTATGGTGTAGGCGGAATCTATGTTAAAGATGAGTCTTATCGTTTTGGATTGAATGCGTTTAAGGCCCTAGGGGGTTCGTATGCGATCGGTAAATACCTCGCACGGCAGCTTAACAAGGATATTAGTGAACTGCCCTATGATGTTCTCACTTCCCCCGAGGTTAAGGAACAATTGGGGGACATTACGTTTGCTACCACTACGGACGGTAATCATGGTAGGGGAATTGCTTGGACTGCTAGGCAATTGTGGCAAAAATCCGTGGTCTATATGCCAAAGGGATCTTCACAATACCGTCTAGACAAAATAAGAGAGGAAGGCGCATATGCAGAAATCACAGATCTAAATTACGATGATGCTGTGCGTATGACGGCTGAAGAGGCTGAAAAGAATGGTTGGGTGATTGTACAAGATACGTCTTGGGAAGGGTATGAGGAAATTCCCAGTTGGATTATGCAAGGGTATGGTACGATGTCAGCAGAGGCCTTAGAACAGTTGAATAACTTAGGCGTGGAGAAACCTACCCACATTTTTGTTCAGGCAGGTGTAGGAGCCTTAGCGGGGTCTGTGCAAGGTTTTTTTGCGTCCATGTTTAAAGAAGATCGCCCTAAAACTGTGATTGTTGAGGCCAACCAGGCGGATTGCTTATATAAATCAGCCCTAGCGGGGGATGGCAAACCAAGGGTAGTCGGTGGAGATATGCCAACGATTATGGCTGGACTAGCCTGTGGAGAACCTAATCTGATTGGGTGGAATATTTTGCGAGATTACAGCGACATGTTTGTTTCTTGCCCTGACTGGATTGCTGCAAAGGGAATGCGAGTATTGGCTAATCCTCTACTTGGGGATCCGAAAGTAATCTCTGGCGAGTCCGGTGCTGTGACAGCCGGGTTGCTCAGTTCGTTCCTGCTAGACGAAGCATTCAAAGGGGCACGAGAAGCACTCCAACTGGATGAAAAATCACAGATATTAGTCTTTAATACAGAAGGAAATACTGATCCGTATAAATACCGAAGCATTGTGTGGGATGGAGAACTACCATCGGCTGGCCGATAATTAATAAGTAAGGGAAGCACACGGTCTTTGGAGATTATGGTGCTTCCCTTTTAGTTTGATGAATTTGGTTATTACACCTTTTGAATTAAGATACTAGGGAAAAGCACCTAAGAGTCGTATATAATATCATTTAGAGCAAATAATATGAGGTGTAAAGCATGTATCACCTGCGCGATATCAAAAGTACAGTACAACAGACTGCTGACGCTATTGCTGAAGCGCTAAAAATCGAGGTCGAAATTGCAGATGCCGATCTCATACGGGTTGCAGGGACGGGAAAGTATAAAAGTCGATGCGGTTGCCCCATGGACGCGGGTTTTGTCTATCGACATGTGATGAAAACTGGGGTAGCGGTTATTATTGACAATCCCGGATTTAATGAGCTTTGTCAGCCTTGTACTTGCCGGGGAAACTGTTTAGAGTATGCCGAAGTAGCGATACCCATTCGTGTCGAAGATCAAATCATTGGGGTTATTGGCTTAGTCAGCTTTGACGAGGAGCAGACAAAACGGTTGATGGACAATAAAAAGTCCCTTCAGCTCTTTCTGGAAAAGATGGCCGAACTTCTCGTCGGAAAGGTCGTCGAAAGTCAGCAGAATGATGAGCAACAACGGCTAACAAGTCAACTGCTTACTGTCTTAAATCTATTACATGATGGAATACTTCTGATCAATAACCAACAGCAGGTGACACATTATAATACGTTGGCTGGAAAGATGTTGGATATTGACGCGCAAAAAGAGCACGCTTTATATCAATTGTTAGATAATAAGAAACTTTGGCTTGCAGTGGAACGGGGTGAACCGTTCTCTGGTCCGATCAAGGGGAAGCGGGTCGCCACTCAACTCTACTGTGATGTAGTGCCTATCAAAAACAATGAGGTTATTGAAGGCGCTGTTATTACTCTTAGAGATATGCAGCAAATCAAGAAGTTAGTTAAAGCGGCTACCGTTAGTGAAATTGAAACCCATTTTTCTCAGATTGTCGGTAATTCTACCCGGATGAAGGAACTAAAGGCAATGGCTTTGCACGTGGCTCCTAGTAAGGCAACTTTATTGATTCAAGGTGAAAGTGGAACGGGGAAAGAGCTGTTAGCTCGCGCGATTCATCAGAGTAGTAGCCGAAAAGGGCATGCGTTTATCGCCATAAATTGCGGTGCTATTCCTGAAAATCTACTAGAAAGTGAATTGTTTGGGTATGAAGAAGGCTCATTTACCGGTGCTAAACGTGGGGGGAAATTAGGGAAATTCGAGCTGTCACACAATGGTACGATCTTTTTAGATGAGATAGGGGATATGCCGCTTCACTTGCAAGTCAAAATCTTAAGAGTCTTGCAGGAAAGACGAGTTGAACGCATCGGCAGTACGCGTTCAATTCCCCTGGATGTTCGCGTGATCGCTGCAACTCACCGAGACTTAGATGAAATGGTGAAAACGGGAGAGTTCCGAGAGGATCTTTACTATCGATTAAATGTAATTCCTTTAACGATTCCGCCACTTCGTGATCGTAGGGAAGATGTTCCAGCGTTAATCCAATTTTATTTGGATTATTATTCGACGGTAACTGACAGGTCGGTGAGCGGAATTACCCAGGAAACTATAGAAATCTTGACCCGCTATCCTTGGCCGGGTAATGTTCGAGAACTAGGTAATGTGATTGAATACTGCGTTACAATGGTGGCAGGAGGTATGATTACTTCGGAATTTTTGCCACAAAGGATTAAAACGGGACCCAAACCTGAATTCCAGATTTCCTCCTTAAACTTAAAAGAGCTGGAACGGGAAGCGATCATGAAGGCCTTAACTCTCGTGGAGACCGAGGGGCACAAGGAGGATGTGGCGAAACTATTGGGAATTAGCAGAGCATCTCTCTATCGTAAGATTAAGGAATATCAAATCGAAGAAAGTAAAAGATTTTCTTAGTTTGTGTTGTTTAAATAGGGTGTCTTATTGCCCATGAAGATTGGTGTATCATAGATAGACGAATGTATCAAAATGAGATTGGTTGCAAAATAAGTCGAATTGATAACCGCTTTGGAGAGAATAATCAGGCATTTTCATTTAGATTCAGTCTCAATATGAGACTGCTATGGGGACAAATTGCGGTGAATTAAGGCTAAGGCCGCATTAAACAAGGCAAAAGATTGTCTTAAAGACTAAATAAGTCTTGGCACGGTTCTTGCAATATTTAAGTCGTGAAAGATCATATTAAACCATGATCAGACTAATATCCAAGAGTAGCGGAAAGGGGAATTTATTTTGAAAACAGATTTTGCAAAAGTTTTTGATCTAGCAAAGAAATATGAACCGGAAATGAGTCGGTTTTTACGAGACCTTATCGCCATCCCGGGGGAAAGCTGTGAAGAAAAAGGGACAGTACTTCGCATCAAGGAAGAGATGGAAAAAGTCGGCTTTGATAAAGTTGAGATTGACCCGCAGGGTAACGTTCTTGGTTATATTGGACATGGTAAACACCTAATTGCTATGGATGCACATATTGACACAGTGGGCGTAGGTAGTCTTGAAAATTGGCAGTATGACCCTTACAAAGGATTTGAAGATGATGAGATCATCATCGGCCGAGGAGCCTCAGACCAAATCGGTGGAATGGCCTCGATGGTCTATGCTGGTAAGATTATTAAGGATCTTGGCTTAGAAGATGATTACACCCTGGTTGTTGTCGGTTCCGTACAAGAAGAAGATTGTGATGGATTATGCTGGCAGTACATTATTAAAGAAGACAAGGTTGTACCCGAATTTGTTGTAATTACCGAACCAACTGATGGCAAGATTTATCGCGGACATCGCGGTCGTATGGAAATTAAGGTATTGACGAAAGGTATTAGTTGTCATGGCTCTGCTCCTGAACGTGGCGACAATGCAATTTACAAAATGGCTCCGATTCTACAAGAACTTCGTAGCTTACATGAAAACCTCATGGATCATCCGTTTCTTGGTAAAGGTAGCTTGACAGTTTCGGAAATCTTTCATACTTCTCCTTCACGTTGCGCAGTTGCGGATAGCTGCTGGATCTCCGTCGATCGTCGCTTAACTGCTGGAGAGTCATGGGAATATGCTGTACAACAGATTAAAAACCTTCCTTCGGTCAAAGCTGCAGGAGCGGAAGTCACGATGTACACCTATGAAAGACCATCCTACACTAATCTTGTTTATCCTACGGAATGCTATTTCCCAACATGGCTTATTGAAGAGGGTCATCCGGTAACCAGCACTCTCGAGGATGCTTACAAAGGATTATTTGGCAAAGATCCAGTGGTAGACAAGTGGACATTCTCCACAAATGGCGTTTCAATCATGGGACGTTATGGAATCCCTTGTATCGGTTTTGGACCAGGACATGAAGACCAAGCACATGCTCCGAATGAGCGGACTTGGAAAAAGGAACTCGTGGATTGTGCAGCTATGTATGCAGCGATTCCAAGTATTTATGTTCAGGAGTATGCTGATAAGATGCCGAAGGATACAGAGAATTTAGTAGAGATTAAGAAATAAGTTTTGAATGGAGTAGGAGGCGTCATTACTCCATTCACACACGTTGCGTCGCTACTCCGGCTGTCACTGAAGCTAAAACGTCTAAACCCTTGTGCTTTCTGCATGTGAACCACGACGTTTCTTCACGCTTCAGCGTCAGCCTCCGCTTACGCGACTCCACTAAAGTGTTCATTCTGTAATGACGCCTCCTGTTGCAAGGTCGCGGGTGGCTGGGGACGACGGGGGCTTTGTCGCGATTAGGCGTTGACTTTCGGTTAACGCTACTGCGCTCCGGGGTTACCTTAGGATACTTATAAGGTTGCGCCAGAGATAGTTATATTAATTTTGTAGTCTTCATGGCTACTGTAATAAAGTTAAAACGAACAATTTTTAGGAGGAATATATTAATGAATACAGTATTCAGAGGAAGACATTTTATCAACTTAGAGGACTTTACTAAAGAAGAAATTGACACAATGCTTGACGTTTCCTTAGATCTTAAGAGGAAGTTTGCGATGGGCGAAGATACTGATTATCTTCATAATAAAACGGGCTTTTTGATGTTCTTCGAGCAATCCACTAGGACCAGAAACTCGATGGAAGCGGGTATGGCTCAATTGGGTGGGCATGCAAATTTCTTGGATTCTAGCACAATGCAGGTTGCCCATGGTGAAACTGCGAAGGATACCGCGATCATTCTTTCCCGATTTGGACATATGATTGCTTGTCGATATTGCAACTGGGGTAGAGGAAATGACTACTTGAATGAAATGGCTAAATGGTCCTCAGTTCCGATCATGAACTTACAGTGTGACCTTTACCACCCATTCCAAGGTTTGGCAGATTTGTTGACGATTAAAGAGAAACATTCAGATTTACGTCGTAAAAAGATTTCGATCATCTGGGCATACGCTGAGAGCCACAAGAAACCGATTTCTGTGCCTGTAACCCAAGTTCTACTCTTCCCTCGTTATGGTATGGATGTATGGTTGGCTTATCCAAAAGGCTGGGAGCTTCCTGAGTGGGTTATTACTCAAGCTAGAGAGAATGCTGAGAAACATGGTGGTACTCTGACAATTACTCATGACGAAGCGGCAGCGTATAAAGATGCTGATATCGTTATTCCCAAGAGTTGGGGCAACTGGGTTACTGACCAAACTGGAGCTTCTGTTGCTGGGGCTACTGCAGTTATTGACGATGCTCTTGTTGCAAATAAGAGCTGGAAGTGCACTGAAGCTAAGATGGCTACTGCTAGCAAAGATGTAATGTATATGCATGCATTGCCTGCTGACCGTAACAATGAAGTTGAAGACTCTGTTATTGATGGACCACATTCTATCGCTTATGATGCAGCAGAAAACCGTTTGCATACAGCTAAAGCTATTATGACATTAATGGTAGGTGGAAAATAATAGTGAGTACATTAGCTGTAGTAGCCATTGGTGGGAATTCTCTGATTCGTGATAACGCGCATGAATCCGTAGAGGACCAATATCTGGCTGTTGTTGAAACAGCTAAGCATATTGTTGGGATGATCGAGCAGGGCTATAATGTTATTATTACACATGGTAACGGCCCACAAGTTGGATTTATCTTAAGAAGGTCGGAAATTGCGACAGATGTGGCGGCTATGCACAGAGTGCCTTTAGTCAGTTGTGGTGCAGATACGCAAGGGGCTATTGGTTATCAAATTCAACAAGCCATGGATAATGAGTTCAAAAAGCGTGGTATGGATAAATCGGCTGTAACGATTGTGACCCAAGTTGTGGTTTCAGAAGATGACCAGGCTTTTCAAAAACCCACAAAACCTATTGGCTCGTTTTATTCCAAAGAGCAGGTTGATTTAATTCAAGCCAATAACCCGTCTTGGGTCATGGTTGAAGATGCTGGTAGGGGGTATCGTCGAATGGTGGCTTCTCCAGCTCCTCAAGAAATTGTGGAAAAGGATGTCATCAATAAACTGGTACGTGATGGATATTGTGTTATCAGTGTTGGTGGTGGTGGAATTCCTGTGGTCAAACGCGCGGACGGTTCGTTGCAGGGTGTGGACGCGGTCATTGATAAGGATTTTGCGACGAGTCTTCTAGCCTCAGATATTAAGGCAGACGTGTTAATCATTTCGACTGGGGTACCAACAGTTTATCTGAACTATGGCAAGCCGAATGAAAAGGCGTTAGATAAGGTAACATTGGCTGAACTGAAGCAATATGTGTTAGAAAATCATTTTGCTCCTGGAAGTATGCTTCCTAAGGTTCAGTCGGTTATTAACTTCCTGGAGAATGGTGGCAAAGAAGCGATCATTACTAACCCGGAATCGCTGGAAGATGCCGTTGCTGGAAAGACAGGAACCCATATTTTTGCATAAGTTTCCTCTATGCCCATAGTGTATATAGAAAACTGCATGCATAATTAATGAGAAGAGCGAACGTTAGTTTAAGAAGCTTTTTGAATAAGAATTGCGCAGAGTCGTTTTCCCCTAGGGAAGTGCTCTGCGTCAATTCTTTATCTTCTACGTCCGTGGCGTGGTATGAAGTTCGAGAGTTTGAAGTTCTATGTTCGCGTATCGCGCATCGTGCATCTCACTTCGCGCATCGCAAAGGAGAAATGAACATGGGTATAGTGTTAAACGGTGGAACGATTGTTACGGCTGCAGATGTGTATCAAGCAGACGTCCGCATTGAAAGCGAGAGAATTGTGGCTATTGGCTACGAGATCAAGCAACCTGGTGATCAGGTAATCTCTGTGGATGGCTGTTTTTTGTTTCCAGGAGGAATTGACCCACATACTCACTTTGATCTTCCCGTAGGAGAGATTTCGACGTCGGATAATTTTTCATCTGGTACGAAAGCAGCCTTGCTGGGTGGGACAACAACCATCCTTGATTTTGCGACACAGTTTAAAGGGGAAACCCTGAAACAAGGCTTGGATAATTGGCACGCGAAGGCTGATGGCAAGTGTTTCGTAGACTATGGCTTTCATATGGCAATCACAGATTGGAATGATCAGGTTGCACGAGAAATGAGAGAAATGATACAGCGAGAGGGTGTCACATCCTTTAAACTTTATATGGCCTATAAAAATGTCTTGCAAGTGGATGACGGTGCCTTGTTACAGGCATTGCGCCAGGCTGGGGAGTGTGGGGCACTTGTTTGTGTTCATTGTGAAAATGGAGATGTCATTGCTGATTTAGTACAGAATGCTCGTGCTCAAGGGAAAACGGCTCCTAAGTATCACCCGCTGACACGACCGGCTGAAGCAGAAGAAGAAGCAACTTCCAGAGTTATTACTCTGGCACGGCTTGCAGAGGCTCCTCTCTACGTGGTTCATCTCACTTGCAGCGGAGCACTACAAGCTGTGATCGATGCGAAGCTTAAAGGATTAGAGATTTACGCTGAAACTTGCCCGCAATATCTCTTGTTAGATGACAGCGTTTACAGCGCTGAGGGCTTTAACGGTGCAAAGTATGTAATTTCTCCCCCACTGCGCCCGATTTATCATCAAGAAGTATTATGGTCTGGGTTAAAAACAGGGGTCATAGATACCGTTGCAACAGACCATTGTGCGTTTAATTATAAAGGACAAAAAGACTTAGGGTTAAACGATTTTAGTAAGATTCCGAGTGGGGCACCTGGGGTGGAAACCCGCATGGGGTTGCTGTACACCTATGGGGTCATGGCTGGGAAATTAACGATCAACGAATTTGTAGCACTGACATCCACAAATGCGGCCAAACTATTTGGCTTGTTTCCTCGTAAAGGAACCATTGCACCTGGTAGTGATGCGGATATTGTGGTGTGGGATCCTCGTGTTTCATCGGTGGTGACGGCGAAAACCCTTCATCAAGCTGTAGATTATACGCCTTATGAGGGCTTTGAACAGGTAGGCCAAGCAATTCGTGTTTTTATACGTGGCAAGCAAGTCGTACAGGACGGTAAACTTGGGGTGGAGAACCCCACAGGGAACTATTTATTCCGTAAACCATTTCTGAGGAGAAAGGGTGGGGAGAATGTTTAATCTTGAAATTAATGGTACAGTGTATACTGTACAAGAAGATATGAACCTTATGGATTATTTGCGTGATCAACTCCATATGACTTCGCTCAAAAACGGGTGTGGCGAAGGGGTCTGTGGCGCATGCTCGTTGTTGGTTGACGGTAAAAAGTTGCGGGCATGTACCTTGACCTTGGCGAAAGTTTCTGGAAAAAAGGTTTTAACAGTGGAGGGGCTATCTGAACGAGAGAAAGAAGCTTATGCTTGGGCGTTCGCCGAGGCGGGAGCAGTCCAGTGTGGTTTTTGCATACCAGGAATGGTTATTAGTGCTAAGGCTGTCATCGATAAGTCTCCAAATCCTACGGCTCAAGAAATCAAAGAGGGGATTCGGGGAAATATTTGTCGTTGCACGGGGTATGTGAAGATTGAACAAGGGATTATGCTAGCTGCTAAAGTATTACGAGGAGAGATCCAACCTAAGTCAACTTTACAGCACGGGGCTGGGATAGGGTCAAGCATACAACGTGTAGATGCTCGTGAAAAAGTTCTTGGAACGGGACAATATGTCGATGATATGTACCTTGATCAGATGCTTCACGCTGCAGTGCTCAGGTCTAGGTATGCACGTGCAATTGTCAAGAGCATTGATGTTTCGGCAGCAAGAGCTTATCCTGGTGTAGAAGCAGTCATGACTGCGGAAGATATTCCAGGTGAACGTGATCATGGCCATATTTTTCATGATTGGCCTACGTTGGTCTCCGTTGGGACTGAAACGCGTTATGTTGGAGATGCGATTGTCCTCGTGGCAGCCCAGACGAAAAAACAAGCTCGTGAAGCATTAGCTTTAATTGAGGTTGAGTATGAAGAACTTGAACCGATACTTAGCCCTACACAGGCGCTTGCTAATCAAGCTCCTAGCATTCATCCAAAGGGAAATCTGCTAAGCACCACGAAGATTAATCGAGGGAATGCCCAGGAAGAGCTGGCAAAATCCGCCCATGTTGTGTCTCATCGTTATTCTACCCCTCCGACAGAACATGCGTTTATGGAGCCAGAAAGCGCCTTGGCTATCCCTGGAGAAGATGGGGGAGTCATTGTCTATGTTGGAGATCAAAGTGTTTATGATGACCAACATGGAATCATGGGTATTCTTGGCCTTCCGGCGGAAAAGGTTCGCGTGATCAGCAAGTTGGTCGGAGGCGGTTTCGGTGGCAAAGAGGATCTAACCGTCCAGCATCATGCGGCTTTACTGGCCATGAAAACTCAAAAGCCTGTGAAACTCACCTTGTCCCGTAAGGAAAGTATTTTGGTACATCCCAAGCGGCACGCTATGGAATTGGATATAACAACAGGGTGTGATGCGGAAGGTAAATTGACCGTTATGGTGGCTCATATCGTGGCGGATACAGGAGCCTATGCATCACTAGGGACCGCTGTTTTGCAACGCGCATGTACCCATGTCAGCGGGCCTTATCAGATACCCAATGTAGATATTACGGGTCTATGTGTTTATACAAATAATCCTCCGGGAGGGGCGTTCAGGGGTTTTGGAGTGACTCAGGCTGCTTTTGCCTCGGAAACCAACATGGATCTCTTAGCAGAAAAGGTGGGGATTTCTCCGTGGGAAATCCGTTATCTTAATGCTCTAGAACCAGGCATGGTGAATTCCACGGGTCAGATAACAGATGAGGGGACGGCGATTAAGGAAACGTTAATTGCGGTTCGTGAAGTATATGAGTCTCATCCGTTTGCAGCGGGTATTGCTTGTGCTATGAAAAATACAGGCATTGGGGTCGGTCTTGCAGATACTGGTCGGGTAAAACTGAAAATCCTTAATGGAAAAGCAGTGGTCTTTACAAGTGCTGCTTGCATAGGACAAGGATTTGCTACTATCGCGACTCAGATTGTTAATGAAGCTACCGGCTTACCATTAGAAAGTATTGAAGTTAACGCACCCGATACGTTTTTAACACCTGATTCTGGTACGACAACTGCTTCGCGTCAAACCCTATTTTCCGGTGAAGCTGTGCGCCAGGCAGCTCTTAAACTTCAGCAAGCGTTGCATGAATCCTCCTTAGAGCGGTTGGAAGGTCGCGAATTCAAGGGAGAGTATATCGGAAGTACTGACCCGATGAATTCTGACAAGTTAAACCCAATTAGCCATGTTGCCTATAGCTATGCAACAAATGTTGTATTGTTAAATGAACAAGGGAAATTGGAAAAGGTTGTGGCAGCACACGATGTGGGTCGGGCCATCAATCCGAAGGCAGTGGAAGGGCAGATTGAAGGCGGGATAGCCATGGGATTAGGTTATGCTTTGCGTGAAGATTTTCCCCTTGAAAAGGGTAGGCCAACCATTAAATTCGGGACGTTGGGTCTCTTCCGTTCCACGGAAATGCCTGAAATAGAGTCTATAATCATTGAGAAGAATTCCTCCCCGCTAGCTTATGGCGCCAAAGGGGTGGGCGAGATTGCTTCTATTCCGATCACGCCAGCGGTTAATTCCGCTTATTACAAGTATGATGGCAAGCTTAGGTGTGTCCTCCCTCTACGTGAAACACCTTATAAGAAATAACGGCGTCTGTGGGGCGATAAATATATGAATCGCCCCTGCAAAAAAACTACAGGAGAAAAACATGGTTAGTTCATTAACAGGGCCAACTTCGGATTGGGCAAGCGGCGGTCTTTGGGATATGACAGAAAGGGTCCAGGTCATTACGTTCATTGGGGCCGGAGGAAAGACGACTTGTCTTCGATCTATAACTCAAGAAATTGAATCCGCAGGGCAGCTGGTCATTGCAACGACCACGACGAAAGTTTTTCCGGAGAAACATTTTAAAGCTTGGAGAAATCTTTTACCGCCGCTACAAGACCAAGAGAATGCATGCTTTTGGTATGCTAAAGTAGAGGATGAAAGCGGTAAATGGGTCGGTCCATCCATAAAAATGGTTAATGATGCCCTTGCTAGAGATCTCCTTTCTATACCTAAACGTTTTTGGGTAATCGAAGGTGATGGGGCCCGTGAGCGCAAGTTGAAATGCTGGGGTCCCCATGAACCTCAAATCCCTATGTTCACGAAATGTGCAGTTTTGGTTGTTGATCGTGGCTTATGGGGAGAGATCCTTCAGGAGACTCAAGTTCATAGGCCGGAGCGTTGTCAAGGTTTACTTGGGCAAGTTTGGAATGCGGAGAACGCTTGGAGTTACTTTTTGAAATCTCCTGTTTTCGCTCCCAGATATGGGCATTTGTCTTGGGTTATTCTTCTGAACAGTCCTGATGAATGCGCAGAAAACAAAGAATCAATGAGCCCGAAGGATCTACAAGAGCTTTGCCATAGGTGGGTGGGAATTCGGCAGGATTTGGACGAACAAAACCATAGACCTAAGCATTTGAGATTAGCCGCGGGGGATGCCAAGGGGGAAAAACTACAGTGGTTCGATTTGTGGTGATGGCGGCTGGCCTCGCTACCCGGATGGGAAAAGATAAACTTGCACTTCCTTGGAGAGAAACGACTGTGCTCGGTTATGTGCTTCAAACGGTGCTTGAGGCTTTCGAGGCACTTAAGCCCCAAGATAAATCCTTTGGAGATTTATCCTCTTACTCGAGATTAACAGATATTCGAGTTGTAGCTAGATACCCGATAGAGACCTATTTGTCAGTGAAGGACATTAACAGGTTCCGCGCTTGTGGTGGGTTTTGGCTTAAAGTACCGAGTCCTAAACCCCTTGCAAAAACGATTTGCTTGGGTTTACAAGACTTGAACAACGAAGTTCAAGTGATTGGTTTCCTACCCGGCGATCAAGTAGGGATTACGGCACAAGGATTAGAAGCCTGTTTGCGACAGGTGATACATAATGTCCCAGATTTTCTAGTGCCGATTGCTGGTGATAAGACGGGGTCGCCTGTATTTTTCCATCGGAGATATGTTCAGGAGCTTTTGTCCCTCCGAGAGGAACAAGGGGGAAGAGAAGTCCTAAATCGTTACCCTGAACGATGGAGGATGTTCCCTGTTATAGAAAGTTCATTTCAAGATGTTGATACGCCAGAAGAATACCAGGCGTTATTGAAAACTCTTAACGGATCTGACGGTTATTGCTAGTTAACTTGGTAAGGAGAAACTACGGATGGTAAACAAACTTCTCATGAATGGACCAGTGATTCTCGTGCGCGGGGCTGGGGAACAAGCCTCAGGAGTAGGTTGGGTTTTGGCAAAGGCAGGGTTTCGAGTGGTGATGACAGAAGTAGCTAAGCCGCTCATGGTTCGTTGGCCGGTTTGTTTTGGAACGGCTGTTCCAGAAAAAAGATGGCAAGTGGAGGGGGTTTCGGCTTGCTATGTCGAGAATTCCATTGTGGATTGCGAAACTGCTTGGAAAGCAGGGGAAATTCCAATTTTGGTTGACCCTCATCTTGAAGCCCTCTCTAAACTCAATCCTGTTGTCTTAGTTGATGCTATCATGGCCAAACGAAACTTAGGGACAAAGAGAGACATGGCTCCACAGACCATTGGTTTGGGGCCTGGTTTTACAGCGGGAGTTGATGTCGATCTCGTCGTTGAAACTAACCGTGGGCATTATTTGGGCAAACTCATTTATGCTGGGGCGGCACAACCTAATACTGGCACGCCTGGGGTAATAGCGGGGTTTTCTCGGGAGCGGGTTGTCTATTCGCCCAAGGCTGGAATCTTCAAAGCTAAGCGGGACATTGGAGAACAGGTTTCAGCAGGAGATAGTTTGGGTGAAATTGATGACGGGGTAAGATCTGAAAAAGTTCTTTCTACCATTGATGGTACATTAAGAGGGTTATTAAGAACCAATACTTGTATCCCTGCAAATGTTAAAATAGGAGATATCGATCCCCGAGGGCATCAGGAATATTGTTGGACTGTTTCAGAGAAAGCTCGTGCTATAGGGTCGTCGGTTTTGCTGGGAATTATGGAAAGCGGAATTCTGAGCCCGCCGATTCTCAGAGTATAGAAGATACTCAAGTGATCGAGTTGAACTAAAAGCCTTTATTTTTGAATAAAATACCAAGTAGTGATAAAAATTCTATAAATGTAAATTAATTTATTATCGAACTTAGTAGGAAAATGCAGATTAATGACGAATAAGTATAGTGTTAAGAAAAAAGTGAATAGTCTAAAGTATACTCATATATCCTTGATAATTGGATCAAGGGTTTCTACGAGGCAACCGTAATTGCTTCTCTATGAGCCAGGAATGGTTTATGGGGTATTGTGATTGCGGTTGCTTTTTGTGTGTTTACTATGAGGGGGTGGGAGAATGAAGTATTATCAACCGCGGAGTGTAAGTGATGCTCTTGAAATAGCACAGACATCTGAGGGGACTTTTTTGGCAGGAGGAACTGATCTCGTACTCCACATGCAAACTGGTAAAGCTCAGCCGTTAGGTCTTATCGATCTAGGGAAGATATCAGAACTCAGTGAAATCAAGGAAACTGATGGGTATTTGGATATTGGTAGCATGGCAACCTTCGCTGACATGGGACGGAGTGAACTCGTTTTGAGGAATGCTTCTGCCCTATGGCTGGCTTGTCAAACTATGGGTTCTCCGCAAATTCGGAACCAGGCGACATTGGGTGGAAACTTAGGTAATTGCTCGCCCGCTGCGGACGGATTACCACCGTTACTTGCGTTGGGAGCGGAAGTTCATCTCATTTCAAAGAAGGGTGATGAGGTCGTTTCGCTAGAGACCCTATTGAGTCGCTCGCCCCTTCTTGCACAGGAGACCCTCATTCGAGGATTTCGTATCCCCCTAAAAGGCTTAAAAAGTGGGTTTGCCAAACTGGGACGACGTCAGGCTTTAGCCATTGCTCGACTGAGTGTAGCCGTAGCCGTTGAAATGGATGGGTCGAAGGCAGGGAATGTTCGTGTTGCCTTAGGCGCGGTGGGCAGACGTGCTTTCTTGAGTGAATCATTTTCTCAGAAATTAAGCGACGGGGAATTAAATGGGGTCTGGATCGAACGAGGGGTTGAAGAAGTTCAAAGGGTTGTCCGGGAGGCCCTTGGGGCACGTGCGTCAGCACAATATAAACGAGTAGCAGTGTCTGGAGTCTTTCGTGAGGCTGTGTCGACGCTTATTTCGGAGGGAGGGAAAAAGGCATGATAGACATTCAACTTGTTGTTAATCAGAAGACCTATAACTTGAACATTGACCCGAGTGAACGTTTATTGGATGTCTTACGCACTCGCTTAGGGCTTATGGGAACTAAAGAAGGATGTGGAGAAGGAGAATGTGGTGCCTGTACCGTGATCATTGACGGGAAAACCGTGAACTCCTGTCTTATTCTCGCAGCTCAGGCCGACGGGTGTGAAATCACCACAATCGAAGGGGTAGGAGATCGGCGCTCACCACATCCAGTGCAAAAGGCCTTTGTTGAAGTTGGGGCTGTGCAATGTGGTTTTTGTACTCCTGGCATGGTGCTTTCTGCGAAAAACTTACTTGACAAGAACTCACATCCTAGCCATGCCGAAATAGCTGTTGCCATGTCTGGAAACCTTTGCCGTTGTACTGGATATGATAAAATCCTGCGTGCCGTTAAATTGGCAGCTGAGGAGGGGGTAAGATGAACACAACCGTAGTGGGTTCCAGGGTTGTCCGAGAAGATGCGTGGGGGAAAGTTTTCGGGCAGACCAAGTTCCCGGCTGATGTGAATTTGCCGGAACAACTTTATGGGGTGGTTGTGCGTAGCCCTCATCCTCATGCCCGAGTTCGAGGAATTAATATCGAAAAGGCGATGGGCTTAGGCGGTGTGGTGGCAGTATTGTCGGCAAAAGATGTCCCACATAATTCGCACGGCGTGCTTTTTCGTGATCAGCCTGTCTTAGCAGATTATGTGCGCATGGTCGGAGACCCAGTAGCCGTGGTTGGGGCTGAAACCTTGGAAATTGCCAGAGCTGCGGCGAAACTTGTCGAAGTGGATTATGAGGTGTTGCCCGCGGTGTTTAATCCAGAGGAGGCCATGATGCCTGACGTACTCCCTCTTCATCCAGATCTTCGCCCAACGAATGTCCTCTTTCATATGCCGATTCGTCGTGGAACGATGGAAGAGGGCTGGGCCCTAGCTGATGTGGTGATAGAAAAAGACTACAATACGCAACACGTTGACCATGCCTTTTTGCAACCAGAGGCAGTGCTAGCCTATGTAGATGAACGCGGACATATGGTGGTGCAAACTGCAACCCAATATGCTCACTATGATCGTGGGGAAATCGCCCACGCTTTAGGTCTACGCTTTAGCCAGGTCCAAGTTAAAACTTTGGCTGTAGGAGGGGCTTTCGGAGGGCGTGAAGACATCTCTCTCCAGATCATAGCAGCTTTAATGGCTCAGACGACGCTCAGACCGGTAAAAATGGAAAACACCAGGGAAGAGTCATTTTATTCTCATTCCAAGCGTCATCCCATGCGGATGCATTATAAAACAGGTGCGACGAAAGAGGGTAAACTAGTGGCGATGGAAGCCAAAATTATCGGGGATGCAGGCGCTTATGCTTCGTGGAGTATTAATGTTTTGCGTAAATCGGCGGTTCATGGTACCGGACCGTATGTAATCCCGAATGTTTCCATTGATAGCTATGCAGTGTTTACCAACAACCCCTTTACAGGAGCAATGCGGGGGTTTGGAGCGGCTCAAACCGTACTTGCGTACGAGAGCCAAATGGATCTTTTGGCAAAGGAACTAGGGATTTCTCCTCTTGAAATTCGATTGCGCAATCTTTTTAGGGTGGGAAGTACGACGGCCACTGGACAGGTGCTCACTGGTAGTGTCCCTCTTGACCAGTGTCTAGCAAAAATCGCACCTTATCTCCAGAGAGGGGAGGGTACTGTATGAAAAAACGGGGAATCGGTTTAGGCTGTGCATGGTACGGAACGGGTTATGGAAACGGCTTTCCGGATGTTTCTAGTGCCTTTGTGGAAATTCATGACGACGGCTCGGCGACGGTACTGACCGGGGCTGTTGATGTGGGTCAAGGAAGTAACTCGATCTATGCTCAAATCGTTGCAGAAGAACTTGGTCTTCAAGCTCAGGATATCTGTGTCTATTCAGCCGACACAGATGCGACGCCGGATTCGGGGACGACGGCAGCAACTCGGCAAACCTATAACACAGGGAATGCAGTACTGAAAGCAGTTCGTCAGGCGAAAGTTCGTTTATTGGATTATGCAGCACACAAATTTTCTTGTCCGACTTCGGAAGGAATCGAATTAAAAGAGGGCTTTATCGGGGTTAAGGGTGATCCTACCCGCCGGATGTTCTTGGCTGACATGGTCTTTCAGGCTCGTATAAATGGTGAACGGTTTATCAGTGCAGAGAGTTCGACTGCGCGTTCGACCCCGGTTGATCCAGAAACCGGGCAGGGGGCTCCCTACTGGCCTTATTCTTTCGGATGTCAGTCGGCCGAAGTTGAGGTCGATACCGAAACAGGAATTGTCCGTGTTCTAAAAGTCGTTGCAGTTCATGATGTTGGAAAAGCCTTAAATCCTACACAAGTAGAAGGGCAAATTGCAGGTGGGGTAGTCCAAGGAATTGGGTTCGCTTTGCTTGAGGAACTGGAATTACAAGAGGGAAGAATTAAAAATCCTGCCTTTTCCAGTTATTTGATTCCCACGGCCTTAGATGTGCCTAATATAGAAGCCTTCTTCGTAGAAGAGGCAGAGTGTACGGGCCCTTTTGGAGCAAAGGGGCTTGGCGAGCCTGCTATGCTACCAACGGTCGCAGCCGTAATCAATGCGATCGATGACGCTGTGGGAGTAAGGATCACGTCTTTACCAGCGACTCCGGAAAAAATTCTACAAGCGCTAGCAGAGATGAAACAAGGGAGGGATACAGAAAACTAAACTGTGTAAACTAGGGAGAAGCTAGAAGACAATAAGTAGAAACCTAAAAGTAAACTGAATATGGCACGTCAAGTTAAGTCGACTATCTGAGTGGAACTCAGGCGCACAAGAACATATTCTTGTTATTCGCAAATTTGTTCGGATACAGGGATGATGTGGGGAAATTATTTTGGGGGGGCTGTGCATGTCAACGATGCCAAAGAATATGCCACCGGCAAGTAATGCCAATGGCTTATTGGAAAAAATCTTTCATTTATCGGAATTAGGGACAAACGTACGGACTGAAATTCTCGCGGGCATCACCACATTTGTGACCATGGCCTATATTCTTTTTGTTAACCCGAATATATTGAAGGATGCTGGAATGCCTGTGAATGCGACGTTTGCTGCAACGGCTATTGCTGCAGCGGTCGCCACATTGATCATGGGTGTGTATGCAAACTATCCGATCGCCTTGGCTCCAGGCATGGGGCTTAATGCGTTCTTCACGTATGCTGTAGTACTTGGCATGAAGCTTCCTTGGCAAACTGCACTTGGAGCAGTCTTCATCTCTGGCTTTGTCTTTTTTCTAATGACCGTAACAAGGGTTCGGGAATGGATTATCGAAGGAGTTCCTCCGGTGTTGAGGCTCTCTATCGGGGTCGGGATTGGTCTGTTTATTGCTTTTATTGGACTAAAAGATGGGGGTCTAGTTGTAGCGGATCCAGCAACGTTTGTCGCACTTGGTCACATGAAATCTCCTGGTGTACTTGTGACTGTTTTTGGCTTGATTGTGACAGGATTTTTAATGGCGAAGCGAGTCAAGGGTGGCATGTTGATCGGAATTTTCTTCACCACAATTTTCAGTATGATTATGGGCGTTTCTCCGCTTCCAACAGGGATATCCAGTTTTGTCAGTCCTACTAATCCTATTGCAGCAATCGCGCCGATCGCGTTCCATTTGGATATTATGGGTGCTTTTAACTATGGCCTAATTTCAATTCTCTTTGCTTTTACGTTTGTAGATTTATTTGATAATATTGGCACACTGCTCGGAGTTTCCCGTAAAGCTGGCCTTCTGGACGAGAAAGGGAATTTACCACGTGCCGGTAAAGCTCTGATGGCGGACTCAATTGGGACAATGTTTGGGGCTGCTATGGGGACCCCTACGGTGACCTCTTACATCGAGAGTGCATCTGGTGTATCCGAAGGTGGCAAAAGCGGCTTGACTGCAGTGACAGTCGCAGCTCTCTTTGCAATCTCGATTATCTTTGCACCACTAGTTGGCTTGATTCCCGGACAAGCGACTGCACCTGTTCTTATTTTAGTGGGTGTTTTGATGATGAGCGAAGTAACTCAAATTAACTTTGAGGACTTTACAGACGCTTTTCCAGCCTTTATGACGATAGTCATGATGCCTTTAACGTTCTCTATTGCTCAAGGTTTAGCATTTGGATTTATGTCTTTTACAATTATTAAATTAGTTACTGGAAAGCACAAGGAAAACAATGCTGTCACATATACTTTAACGGTCCTATTTATCATTCACTTTATACTCGGTGGCGGTTGATCTAACCCTATAAATGTCTTAGAGAGATATGTGCTAGAACGCATTTCTCCCAAAAGTTTCTGTAGGGGCAATTCACGAATTGCCCCTACTTATGAGGAAAAAGCCCTTCGCAAGAAGGGAAAGGGTGGGAATAGATATGCTTACTCTTTTTAAGAATGCTAAGATTGTGACTATGAATGCACAACGAGAGATTATTCAAGGAGATTTACTAGTCGATGGGTCTCAGATTGTGGCGGTGGGAGGAGTTATTGAACAACAGGCAGATCAAGTGATCGACCTCCGTGGTGATTTACTGATTCCCGGTTTGATTCAGACTCATATTCATCTCTGCCAGACTCTTTTTCGGGGACAGGCGGATGATTTGGAACTTTTGGATTGGCTTAAACAACGTATTTGGCCGCTAGAAGGCGGTCATGATTCTGAATCCTTAAGCGATTCCGCATTACTCGGAATTGGAGAATTGTTCCTTGGAGGGACTACGACGATCGTGGATATGGAAACCGTGCATCACACGGAACATGCTTTTGAGGCTATCCTCTCCAGTGGCCTGAGGGCTTTGGCGGGAAAGGTAATGATGGATGATCCGAATGGAGATATTCCACGTTCTTTGCAGGAGACGACGGAGGATTCTTTGCAAGAAAGTGTGGACTTATATGAGAAATATCACGGGAAAGGAAATGGGCGACTGGAAGTTGTTTTCACGCCTCGTTTCGTTATTTCCTGTACCGATACGTTATTAAAAGAAGTTTCGCGAATTGCTCGTGGGAAAAATGCCTTTGTGCACACTCACGCTTCAGAAAATCGAGGAGAAATCCAGCTTGTAGAGAGCACTCGCGGAATGCGCAATATCATCTATTTAGATAAGGTTGGCTTAACCGGCCCGAAGCTTATTCTTGCTCACTGCATCTGGCTGGATGAAGCGGAAAAAGAAATCCTGGTTCAGAGTAAAACAAGGATCTCCCATTGCCCTTCTTCAAATTTGAAACTGGCTTCAGGGATCGCGCCGATTCCGGAACTTATTTTGCGCGGGGCAGAGATTTCCCTAAGTGCAGATGGAGCTCCTTGTAGTAATAACCTAGATGGGTTCAGGGAGATGCGCCACGCTGCCTTGATTCAAAAACCGTTGCATGGACCGACGGTAATGCCAGCCCAAAAGGTCTTTGAACTTGCAACCCTTGGTGGTGCTCGGGCCATAGGACACGAACATGATCTTGGAAGTTTGGAAATCGGGAAAAAAGCGGATTTGGCAGTTGTTAGCTTACAGGGTTTACACACTTGGCCTAATGAACACGTTGATGTCTATTCACAGTTGGTGTATCAAGCGACTTCATCAGATGTGCGTCTCACAATGGTAGATGGGCAAATCGTGATGCAAGATCGGCAGCTTTTAACGATCGATGTACCGCGGCTCAAAGAAAGCTCGACACGCAGTATAAATCGAGTGATGAAGAGGGTAGGACTCCTGTAAGAGATTTTCAACTTGTTGCACATTGATAGGGAGGAATATGGACAGTTCGTGACTTGCATGAGAATCAAGGAAATAGGCAAGTTAAGAACTGTCCTTATCTGTATTCGGAGGGAGTAAGAAGTAAATGTCGAGTTTTAAGCAGAGGATGGATGAAGCTCGAGGGCTTGTGAAAATTGACCTAGTACTGAGAAGGGCGAGGTTGGTCAATGTTTTCTCGGGTGAAATTCACGAAACGGAAATCGGGATTCATGAAGGGAATTTTGTCGGTATTGGGTCATTCAAAGAAGCGGAGACAGAAGTTGACTTGTGTGGAAACTATGTTGTTCCTGGACTGATCGATGGGCATGTTCATATTGAAAGCTCTCTTCTCTGTCCTGAGGAATTTTGTTCGCTCCTTCTTTCCCATGGAGTAACTACGGCTGTGGTGGATCCCCATGAGATTGCCAATGTTTTAGGGGTCAAAGGCATTCGTTACATACTTGACAGTGTCGACACATTACCCTTTAACACGTTTGTAGCCCTTCCCTCCTGCGTTCCAGCAACAGAGCTGGAGACTTCCGGGGCTCATCTTGGAGCTGCGGATTTAGCTGAATTTATTGCGGATCCAAAAGTAATAGGACTTGGAGAAGTAATGGATTATCAGGGAGTCATCGAAGCAAAACCAGACATGGTGGAAAAGTTAGAACTTCCTGTGATGTTCAAGGATGGTCATGCTCCAGGAATATCTCCCCAGGATTTAAATGCGTATTATAAATCTGGGATACATACCGAACACGAATGTTCTACGGTGGAAGAGGTTAGAGAACGTCTACGGCGTGGGTTTCATGTTATGCTTCGAGAGGGAAGCGCTGCCAAAAACCTTTTGGACCTTTTACCGGCTGTGACGTCGGAAAATTCAGGACAGTGCCTCTTTGTGACAGATGATCGTCATCCAATAGACCTTATCCAGGAAGGAAGCGTCGACCACCTTGTCCGCCTCGCCATTGAGGCTGGTATTGATCCAATACGAGCAATCCAAATGGCGACGATTAATGCGGCGCGAGCAATTGGGCTTCCTCGATTGGGTGCAGTGGCTCCCGGGTATCAAGCGGACTTCGTTATCCTAAAAGATCTTAATCGATTTGACATCAAGGAAGTCTATTGGCGTGGGGTAAAACAAAGTGGGAGTGATGTTAGTAGGAGAGAACGTCTGCGATTTCCACGCTTCAGTATAGCGGGGTTAACCGAGAGTGTTAATCTTGGTAACTGGTCCGATAATAAACTCAAAGTCTCAGCTAGAGAAAAGGAAGCGAATCACGCCAAAGTTCAGGTAATTGGGGTTAAGGGGCATTCACTGGTGACGGCAGCCTTGTCGCGGAAACTTCCGGTAAAGAATGGGTTTGTTCAGACAGACCAGGCACAGGGAATCGCAAAAATTGCGGTGCTCGAACGGCATCATGGGACCGGGAATGTCGGCGTCGGATTTGTTGAAGGCCTGGGGTTGGAAAAAGGAGCTATTGCTTCAACGGTTGCTCACGATTCTCACAATCTGGTCGTCGTAGGAATGAGTGATGAGGAAATGAATCTTGCGATTCAAACCTGCGCGGAAATGGGTGGCGGACTTTGTTTAGTCGATGGAGATCATGTGATTGGGAAGTTGCCTTTACCGATTGCCGGTCTTATGACAGATCAGGAGGCTGAACCAGTTACTCAAACCCTGAATGAGTTACATGAGAAAGCACATCTTCTGGGAATTAGTGAAAGTGTGGATCCATTTATGACACTGGCCTTTCTTTCACTACCGGTGATTCCTGAGTTAAAGTTGACAGATTTAGGGTTAGTCGATGTAGATCGCTTTCGATTGACAGAGACTGTCTTGTAGCTGCGGTACTTGGTTCCGCAGTGGGACTAGGAAACATCTGGAAATTCCCATATGTTATTGGGCTAATGGAGGGGCTGCTTTCATACTGGTATATCTGCTCTGCCTTGCTATGGTCGGCATACAAAAGCGAATGCTGACGGAGCGTTCAAAGCATTGGAACCTCATCGACCTTGGTATTGAGTCGGTAGTGCAGGGGTGTTAAGCGCCTTCCTAATTATGGATTTTTACACAACAGTTGCTGGTTGGGTATATTCCTACATTTTTAAGGCAGCTGGAGGAGCTCTTCTTTCGACCAACCCGGAGGAAACTTCCCCTGTTTTCAAAACACTTGTGTCAGTGTGTTGGTGAACCTTTGAATACGTTGTACCGATTGCTATAGCCTTTGTACTTTTAGCTGGTCTAAATATTATTTTTTTTAATAAATGTACTATAGGTTGACTAGGGGTTTAGAATAGGACTAAAGGGAAAATTTCAAGGACTTGGGTATTTGGAGAAGGTTATTCAATATATTTTGACGAATTATACAGATTCGTAGGGAGGGACTGGAACAGACATTAACTTAAGATAGGGTGAAGGATTCATGCGTTTGGTAAACATACGTTATGTTGAGGAAGGATCAATTTTAGCTCGACAAGTGATCAATTCTTCTGGTATGGTTTTATTACAAGCAGGGGTTCGCTTGACGGCATCATATATTGGACGTTTAAAGACTATGGGGTATGACGTCTTGTTTATTCTGGATGATCGGCTGGATGATGTAGAATTTCAAACGGCAATTACTGCTCAAACTCGAGAGGCCGCCTATCATACTATTGAAAAAGTCAGCAAATACATCGAAAGTGGTCAAGAAGATGCCCTAAGTGTGGAAAATATTCGCAAGACCATTCAGCAGATGATTAACGACTTGTTATTCAGTGCGGATATATTGGGAAATTTGTCAGAGATACAGGGATATGATGACTATACTTTTCATCATTCGGTCAACACAACTATACTAGCCCTTGTCTTAGGAATTGCATCTGGATATTCAGAACCGAAATTAATCGAGCTTGGCATGGGTGTTCTCATGCATGATATCGGAAAGATAAAAGTCCCAGAGTACATTCTGAACAAGAAGACTCCACTGACAGAAGAAGAATTTGGAGAGATCAAGCAACATGCGACATATGGGTTTGACATACTTCGTAAGAACAATGATTTAAGTTTGCTTTCTTCTCATATTGCCTTTCAACATCAGGAAAAATGGGATGGGTCTGGTTATCCGAGAGGACTCAAGGGAAGCGAAATTCATGAGTACGGAAGATTAGCTGCAATTGCGGATGTGTATGAAGCATTGACGAGTAAACGAGTTTACCGAAAGGCCGTCGAGCCTAATGATGCTTACGAATATATTGTTGCTCAGTCAAACTCACATTTTGATCCACAAATGCTAGAGATATTTAAAAAACATATTGCCGTTTACCCATCTGGCTCTGGAATTTTATTGAGTAACGGGCAAAGAGGAAATGTTGTAAGACAAAACTCCGCTTTCCCGAATCGTCCCTTTGTGAGGATGCTTTACGAAAAAGAAGAAGAGTTAGTTTCTCCAATCGATTATAATTTGGCGGAAGTACCTTCTCTTATGATTGTCGCCGTGGATAATCGCTAGCTTAGCAATAGTGCTTTTTGCAGTGAAATCGTGAATTATTATGGATGATAAGGGCCTAAATGAATGAGGAGTAATTTGGAATATCAAATGCTAAGAGTAAGAAACAAGCTCACCCAATGGGGAAGCTTGTTTCTTACTCTTTTTATTATTCTTAGGAGTTTGTCAAGAGAGTCTCGAATTCTCCGATCTGCTGAACGGGACGTTGACAGGTAAAGTTCTGGCACAGATAAGCTGTAGTATGACCGGGTTCAAGGGGGTAATCTTGGACCCAAGGGACAATCTCGGTAAGGCTTCCTTCTTGGTAAAGAACAGAAGCATATGGGCGGAATGTGGAAAAGAAGAGTTGCCGCATTTTGGGCAGTTGGGCTGAATCAAGAGAACCCGCTAGAATCAATTCCTGACTGGGATGAAGGGCAAACTGTAGGGCTTGAAGAAACGCTGTGTAACCAGAGGGATGTTCTTCGAGAACAGGGCGGAAATCCAGAAGTAGTTGTTCCGCTTTTTTTTCCCAACGTTCTTCACCTGTGAGTCGCGCTAATCGAAGAAGGTTGAGCGCAGTAATCGAATTGCCAGAAGGAAGTGCTCCGTCGTAACTCTCTTTAGGGCGGAAGAGAAGTTCTTCGGCATCTGACCCGGTTAGATAATACCCTCCACCTTCTTCATCCCAAAAAAGCCGTTCCTGTTCCTCTTGAAGTTGAAGTGCGGTTCGGAGGTATTGTGGCTGACCAATAACAGAGTAAAGCTCTAGGAGCCCTGCTATAAAAAAGGCATAATCGTCCAAGTAACCTGGGTAGGCTGCATCCCCGTCTCGGTAACGAGCCAAGAGGCGTCCATCACTACGCAAAAGGTGGGTGAGAACAAACTTCACTGCTCTTTCTGCAGCTTCTAAATAGCTCTTGTTTCCAAGAACTTGTGCACCTTTCGCCAAAGCAGAGATCATCAGCCCGTTCCAGGCTGTCAAAATCTTATCGTCTTTATGAGGGTGGATCCGCTTCTCGCGTATGGTAAATAAGGTTTGGCGTGCCTCTTCCAGGGAATGTAGAACCTCATATTCGGAGAGGGAGTTGTCAAGTGCGATTTTCCCTAAAGAGCCAAGTAAAAGGTTGGGAATATTTTTCCCTTCAAAGTTACCTTCGGGGGTAATGTCATAAACCGCACAGTACCTCTCTGCTGTCTCTTTGCCTAGTGCGGCTTCTATCTCATCGGGGGTCCATACATGGAATTTTCCTTCCAAGCCCTCAGCGTCAGCATCTTCCGCGGAGTAGAAACCGCCTTCAGGGGAGGTCATGTCTCGAAGGACATAGGTGAAGATTTCTTGTGCTAGTTGTGCATCTTTAGGATGATGTCCAACTTGATGGCTTTCTAAGTAAGTTAAGGCAAGCAGTGCATTATCATAGAGCATTTTTTCGAAGTGAGGGACCAACCACTTTTCATCTGTGCTGTACCTTGCAAACCCGAATCCGACATGATCATAGATCCCGCCTTGAGCCATGCCATCAAGTGTTTTCCGGACTATCTCGAGCGCCTTGGCTTCTGGATGGTCTTGAGCATAGCGCAGGAGGAAGGTTAGGGTATGGGGTGTGGGGAATTTCGGAGCACGACCAAAACCACCGTAATGCTCGTCGAAGCTGTGGGCTAGAGTGGAGTAAGCTTTATCGATCAGCTGTGTTCCCCACTTTTTAATGGCGTCGGAAGCTAAGTCCTGGCCGTCTTTTAATGAGAGGTCGTCGATTGGGGAAGTAAGGGGCGTTACTTTTTTGGATTTATTGGGGACGGACCTTTGAGAATGAACAGCTGACATGATCCGTTCTGCAGACTCCCTTACTTTGGCCTCATCGGTGTTCCAGAGTGTTCCCACTTGTTCCAACAGCTCCATAAGACCTTGACGGCCGTAACGTTGGGTTTTTGGGAAATAAGTTCCACAGAAAAATGGTTTTTTCTCCTCCGTCATCAGGATAGTGAGCGGCCAGCCGCCTGACCCAGTGAGAGCCTGGCAGAAAGCCATGTACAAATGGTCAACATCAGGACGTTCCTCACGGTCAACTTTTATACAGACAAAGTAGCGATTCAGAATGTCTGCAACTTCCTGATCCTCAAAAGATTCTCTTTCCATAACATGGCACCAATGGCAAGTCGGTTTCTTGCACCAACTACGAATACCCAATAGATAAGAAAATTGGCTTGTTCTCTGCCTTTGCAGTTTCGAACGCTTCTTCTCCCCAAGGAAACCAGTTGACGGGATTGTTAGCGTGTTGGAGTAGATACGGGCTTTTTTCCTTGGTTAATCTATTGGGTGTTTTTGTAGTCGTCATGGGCAATCACCACCTTTCAAACAAGTTTACTTTAGTTATTATCTGGTAGCGCATTACTAATTATACACCACTGCCTTGACGATTACCCCACGAAGACCTACAACAAAAGTTCGTCACATAATTGAGTTTTATTTCATTGGCCCATAAAAAAATCGGATTTGAAGAACATAAAAATTCATTGAGAGAATGAGAACCTTCGTTTATAATAAGTAGGTAATAATCGATTGGGATAATGCGACGGTTATGAATTATCCTTTTCTGCTGTTAGTTACAGATTCTAATAAAGAAGGGTAGGCCATAAACCGTGCGAATAGGGAATTCTTCTGTGCTTCTAATCATTTTATCTATTTTTTTAGTCTTGACAGGCTGCTCACAAGTCCAGAAACGAAGTGATTCTTCTGCCGTACCGACAAATCTTCTGAAGGCTGATTGGAACGAGGTTTTAACACAGGCTAAGGGACAGACCGTTAATATGTATATGTGGGGTGGAAGTGAATCCATCAATCGTTACATGGATGAATGGATCGCCCCACGTTTAAAGAAGGATTACGGAGTTACCTTGAACCGTGTACCTGTCAATGATATTAACGATGTGATCAATAAGCTGCTTGCGGAAAAACAGGTCAACAAGACAGATGGCAGCGTTGATCTTATCTGGATCAACGGTGAAAATTTTAAAAATGCTAAAGAACATCAATTACTCTGGGGTTCCTTCGATAAGCAACTTCCTAATTTTAATCAATATATTGATGCTAATACACCAGATATTAAAGATGACTTCGGCTTGCCTACGGAGGGCTATGAAGCGCCATGGGGTAAAGCTCAGTTTGTCTTCATTTATGATTCCAATAAAATAAAGATTCCTCCGACTTCGATGTTACAGCTCGCTAATTGGGTTAAACAAAACCCAGGCAAGTTTACCTATCCTGCGCCTCCTGATTTTACAGGGAGCGCATTTGTACGTCATGCCCTATATGAAACAACAGGCGGCTATCAACAATACATGAAACCACTCGACTCTAAAACCCTCACACCTCAACTGACACCAGTCTGGGATTATCTTAAATCTATAAAGCCCTTTTTATGGAGGGAAGGATCAACTTATCCTGAAAGCTTAGCAAAATTAGATCAGCTTTATGCCAATGGAGAAGTCTGGATGACCATGGGATATGATCCAGCTAGGGCATCTAATGAGATTAAGAAGGGAACCTTCCCGGTGTCAACTCGTACCTTCGTGCTTGAAAAGGGGACCCTTGCTAATACTCATTATCTATCGATACCCTTTAACTCGACCCATCGAGCGGGGGCAATGGTTGCCATTAATTTCATGCTTTCTCCAGAAGCACAAATCGCTAAATTCGATCCCGTTAATTGGGGCGAAGATATGTCGTTGGATCTTAAGAAAATGTCCCCTGAAGACCAAAAACGCATCTCAGGTATCGACCGCGGAATTGCCACTTTGTCTGTCGGAGAATTGGCCAGTCATAGGCTTCCTGAGCTGCCAAGCGAATATGTCGACTTTCTTGACACTGGTTGGTTAGACTATGTGGCAAGAAAGTAAGCCTTATTGGCTTGTTCTACCCGCTGTAATTGTGATTATGATCTTGTTTTTTGGCGGTCTGATTGAGGGAGTGGCCCAAAGTGTCGGATACTTCCCCGCTGCGGGTCAATTTAATTTTTCTACAAACGCTTATCATAAATTATTAATCTCAAAGGATTTTTGGCTGGCGCTTTGGCTCACGTTGCGGATTTCTTTTTTATCCACTCTTCTAGCTGGGATTCTTGGTCTTGGAATCTCTCTTTTCTTTTTGCGAAACGAACGTAGGAAATCAAGGCTTCGTCTCTGGCTCCAAGGCTTGTGCAATTTGCCTTTAGTCATCCCGCATTTTGTCGGTGCCTATATAATGATGCTTCTATTGATGCAAAGTGGATATGTCTCACGGCTATGTTATTATTTAGGTTTGATTCAGCAACCCGAAGTGTTTCCCGTGTTAACGAATGATCCAACGGGCTGGGGGGTTATCTTAACGTATACGTGGAAAGAGGCCCCCTTTATAGCGTTGATGGTCTATCCGGTCCTTAGAAAAGTTTATTCTGATTGGCAGGAAGTAGCTAAGGTCTTTGGAGCAAAACCCTGGCAATTTTTTATCGAAGTATCCATGCCAATGCTTTTTCCAGCTTGGTCTTCAAGTTGCTTTATTGTGTTTTCTTTCACGTTTTCCGCTTTTGAAGTGCCGTATTTAATGGGGATTACCTACCCCAAAATGCTGCCGGTATTATCTTATAGTCTCTATACAAATGGCGGCTGGAACAGGATGCCAGAAGCAATGGCTATCAACGTCCTCTTGACGATCATTACCGCGTTTTTAGGGATACTTGCTTACAAGCTCAACCGAAGGTGGGGAACGCCGGGAAGGAGAAGTTGATGAAAAGTTGATGAATAAGTTAATGATGAAGAGTTTAAGAAGAACTCTGCGTATCCTGATAAGCCTGCTCGCTGTTTTGATCTTGGCACTACCGATTATTTCCTTACTAATAAATAGCTTTACATACGGTTGGCGATGGCCTGATCTATTTCCCCAAGCTTTTTCCTCTAGGGCTTGGAGTTATGTGTTAATACCGAGCTCGGGAACCTATAGGTCCATCGGGCTTAGCTTAGAAATCGCTTCGGCAGTAACAATCATAAATCTTCTAATGGGGATGCCGGCTGCCTTTGCTCTAGCTAGATATAACTTCAGAGGGAAGTTGCTGGTCGAGGGAATCATCTATGCGCCAATCATCATTCCCGCGTTTGTTTCAACCATGGGTATCCATATGACCTTTCTCAAGCTTGGTTTAACGGAGTCTAATATGGGTGTTATTTTAGCCCATTTAGCACCAACGCTTCCCTATATGATCAGAGCTTTAGTGATTAGCTTTCAGACGCTTGAGCCTTCACTAGAGGATCAAGCAAGATCGCTTGGAGCTGGCCGGTGGCAATGCTATTGGTATATTATTTTGCCGCATCTTGTTCCTGGGATTGTTGCGGGGGCCAGCTTAAGTGTCCTTATCTCACTGAGCCAATATATGATCACGTTCTTGATCGGAAGTGGGCAAGTGGTGACTCTAACGCTTCTACTGTTTCCGTTTATCAATGGTGGGGATCTTGCTATTGGCAGTGCTTATGCCCTTCTTTTCGCAGGGATGGCGGGTCTTGCCCTTTACGTCATGGGTTGGCTGCTTAAGCAATATTACGGTAAGCGACTACACTTTCATCTATAAATGAGATCAAATCAAAAAAGAACAATTTCACGTACCAGGCATTAATAACATCATACCAAACAGAACATTAAAGTGAGCCTTAAGGAGTAACACATGGATTATCTTCATTTAAAAGAAATAGAAAAGGGTTATTCCTCCTCCAACTCGGAGAATTTCTTCGAGCTGAACATTCCTGAATTAATCATTCAAGAGGGTGAGTTTTTCGCGCTATTAGGTCCTTCGGGCTGCGGTAAGACGACTCTACTTAAAGTGGTTGCTGGCTTGTTAAAGCTAGATAGGGGAGAAGTCTTTCTTAGAGACCAATCTATCACCCAAGTCCCAGCTGAAAAAAGAGGCTTTGGGATGGTTTTTCAACAAGCGTTGCTTTTCCCTCATATGACAGTTGAGGCTAACGTGGCTTTTGGTCTAAAGATGAAAGGTGTCTCTAAAGCGCCACGGCTGGAAAAGGCTCGGGAGTTGCTCAAAGCAGTGGGACTTTCCGGTTTTGAAGGTCGGTTTCCGCCAGAGTTAAGCGGAGGGCAGCAACAGCGTGTATCCTTGGCAAGGGCCCTTGTGACATGTCCAAAAGTGCTATTAATGGATGAACCTTTTAGTTCCCTTGATCCAGAATTACGAGACGAAATGCGGAATTTGGTAAAACGATTACAACAAGACTATAAGCAAACGACACTCTTCGTAACGCATGATGTTAATGAGGCATACATGTTAGCGGATAAGATCGGAATTATGAAGAAGGGTCGTCTTTTACAAATTGGTAAACCCCAGGAACTTTACGAAAACCCTTATAGCCCAGAAATTGCTTTGTTTTTAGGTGCTAAAAATGTCATCTGCGGTCAACTTTCCCAGGGGGTCTTTCAATCGGGCCTTTTTAAGCTGAAGATTGCAGGAACAGAGGAAATCTACAAACAATCAGGTTGGATCGTACTTCGATCAGAGACTTTGCAGCTAACCAATGAAAGGGTTAGAGATAAGTTCAGAGAAACAAATGAAGAAACAATGCTCACGGGCATCGTCAGTCAATGTCTTTTTTCCCAAGGTTATTATTATTTGACAATGCAAATAGCGTCTCAAGCTATAAACGTTTGTTTCCCAGCTAATTTGAGCTCAAGGCCACGTTTAGGTGAAACTTTTGAGTTAACCTATGATCCACGTTCTATACATTTTATTCCCGAACATTAAATTAAAAAGGAGAGCGTTATGCTTGATACACACGCCAGAAAATATATCCAACCGTTGATTGATTGGACAGCAGATTTTCTTGATCGTTTCAATATTACGGCCAATCAGGTGACTAAAGCGGCTTTTGTGATGGGGATCTTTTCAGGAGTCGCCATACTGTTTAATCAACCAGTATTAGCAGTTGCTTTGCTTTGGTTCTCTGGCTTTTTAGATGCAGTCGATGGATCAATTGCCCGAAAACACAACGCTGCTAGCTCTTGGGGAACCTTGATGGACATTACGTTTGATAGACTTGTCGAACTTTCGGTAATCCTTGGGCTAGCTTGGCGCTATCCTGGAGTTCAGTTTTTACTACTTCTCTTAACTGCGGGAATCATTTTTTCGATGACGGTTTTTTTAACCGTGGGTGTCTTGACTGAGAAAAAGGGTATAAAATCATTTTACTACCAGGCGGGACTTGCAGAGCGTACAGAAGGATTTATATTTCTTTCGTTAATGTCGTTATTACCCGGATGGATACACGTGGTTACAGGTCTCTTCATGGCTGCTGTAACATTCACTGCAATACAAAGACTGTGGGAAGCGAAAAGGATATTATAGCCCATGGGTAACATTTCTAAATGCATAATTAATTTATTATTTGAATAGATAAGTTATAAGTTATATAATAACTGTGTTATGAATGATACCTAGGACTTAAGGAGGTGAACAATTGTCAATAGATAAGAAAAAAATCACAGCGGTAATCATCGTGGCCTTTTTGTTAATCTTCATTGTATTGTACCTATTAGTACCGTCGATAGCAGAACAACTGAATAAGTCATTTAATCTTCTTGCGCGTGCCGACATCAATGGAATGAGAACTTACTTAAGGGGTTTTGGTATCTGGGCCCCCATTGTTTCTATGGCTCTCATGGTTTTTCAGTCTCTAGCCGCTCCTTTACCAGCATTTGTGATAACCTTCGCGAATGCCTGGATCTTCGGTTGGGTTATGGGAGCTGTATACTCCTGGACTGGAGCAATGATTGGGGCTTCCCTCTGTTACATCATTGCTAAAGCGTTCGGTCGACCTGTTATTGAGAAAATGGTTGGCAAAAAGAGTTTGGAAACAACGGACAGCTTTTTCAAAAAGTATGGCAAGCATTCCGTTATGATTGCCCGATTATTACCCATCGTCCCTTTTGATATTATCTCTTACGCTGCGGGCTTAACGACTATGGGTTTTTGGGAATTTTTCTGGGCCACCGGCCTAGGACAATTGCCTGCGACCATCGTCTATTCCTGGCTTGGAGAGAATATGTCTCCAACTGCCAAATATACCCTCTGGGCTCTTTGTGGTTTTATCATACTCTTGGTTGTCAGTCTAGCCATCAAGAAAAGGTTTGATCAAAGGCTCGCTGGTGATAGTAATGCTTAACAAAAATCTAAAGTTGCTGCTTAGAATACTATTCTCCTTGATTCTTATAGGTTGGTTCATCAAGGCTATTGATTGGTCTCAAATTATCGTTATGCTCGTCGGGATAAAACTAAAATGGTTGGTCGTGGCTATAGTGTGGATCGTTTTAGCAATGGTTGTCAGTACCGTTAAGTGGCAAGTCATTACTAAAGCTCAAGGACTTAAAGTAAGTTTTAGCGAGCTGTGGAGAGCCTATTGGGTAGGGATATTTTTTAATAATTTCCTTCCTTCAAGCATTGGAGGAGATGCTCTGCGTATCCTTTGGGTAGCAAAGCTCAGTGGAGACTCACCTGGTGCAACCTCTTCCGTGGTCATTGAGAGGATTTTAGCGACGACAGGATTAGCCGTTTTAGGCCTCTTTGGTTGTATGCTTGTCGACAATCCTGATCAGAGACTAATTACTCTATTTTGCTTTCTCATTATTCTTACCCTTGCCTTATTAGCTTTGATCATGAGCGGGAGAGTTCCAAAATTTATACTGGTAAGCCAAAATAAAGTTTTTGTATTCCTAGTTGGAATGATTAGGCACGGGTTACGAGTTAAAGAACATCCTCTTTCCATCTTCAAAGCGTTTGTATGGTCGGTAATTTTTCAAATCTGCATCGTTGGAACGAATCACGCCTTATTTCAGGGTCTTTCGTTAAACATGGTCGATGTATTTAAGTCAATCTATGTTATACCTGCAACCTCAGTAGCATCAATGTTGCCTTTAGGAATCAATGGTTACGGCCTAAGAGAGGGAGCGTATGTTATGTTATTAACCCCTTTCGGAGTGCCAAAGGCTGGAGCTTTCAGTAGTTCTGTACTATTTGCCTTCTTAGTTAGCATTTGCAGCCTTTGGGGTGGTTGGATATGGTTGTTTTGGCGAAAAAAAGCAGCTTTTCAAATTCAAAAGGAAAAGAAATGTTTACTAAAGAAATCTGCATTAATGAGGGGAGAATTTAATACAAATGAAATTAATAACAAACAGAGTAGCTAAAATGAGTAAGGTTTTATTATCAGCAGCACTAACAGTGGCAATTGCTGTCTCTCTCACAGGATGTAGTTCAAATGAACCTGCAAAAAGTTCTGGAACAACGTCTGCACCTGTGGCCAGCTCCGAGAAGGCCGTGAGTCAAACTAATCCAATCATTATTGATAAAGTGGCCAAAACTGTAAAAGTTTACACTGAAGTCAACGGAAAATACTTCGTAGAACCCACACGTCACGGTGTCGTTTTCAAAGATGGTTCCAACGGCTCTAAGTCTGTGCTGAAAGCTTGGGGAAATCAAAACGACTTTTATAACGCCTTAACAACCATCGGTGCAAAACCTGGCAACAATTTAAAATTGGATTCCGTGGGAGTGGCTGTCGAAGGCGATCCTCTTGATGTGTCGATCACTTGGGACGGAGCGGGGAAAGAACTTCCGTTTGGAGATGCAATTCTTGATTCCACGAAAAAGAACTTCGATTTCCGGTTTGGCGGTAACCAAGAAAATGCCAAGGCTAAAAACACCGGATGTATTCTATGCTTAGATAGCTGTCCGGTAGGGATTACAAGTAACGCTGCTCATCCAACGAAGGATTTTGATAACAAAATCGCTGAATTTAAAGGAAACAACAAGGTACTTCCAGCAGATGGAACTCCCGTCGTTGTCACATTTAAGCTTAAATAGGTGAGTGATAGAAACTATGAATTCTAGACCAAAGAGATGGTTAAACGTCGTTTACTCTGGATTGGTAGGATTTAATTTCGGGTTTGTTGTAGCACTCTTGCTTGCTCAATGGACTTGGCTGGAGCTTAGGTTTAATACAGGTTTGGCAATTCTGGTAGGAGCAGTGATAGGATTAGGCATAGGCTTTTTTCGAGAAGTTAAGCATCCTTTAGCGGTGACTGGTATTTCCTTAATGGCTGCCCTTATCCCTGCATTAATAATCACCGATGCCGAACTACCCTCCTTACTAATCCTAACTGGATACACGATCAGAGAAGGGTTATTAATGCCTGATTTATCGATGCAAGTCGCTAATATTGCGTTTAGCCTTACGATTTTATGTACTATTTTAGTTTCTTTTTTCCTCAATCGTAACAGAGCGCTTCGTCCGCGTGAAAATCAGTATTAGGCGATTGGAGGAGTGGGCCTTGCAAGAATTAATAACACTTAAATTACGAGCACCTGAAATTGCTAAAGATGCCATGCAGCGTGGGCTGAACTGTTGTGAATCCGTTCTAACTGCTGCTAATGAAGTGTGGAAGCTTAATCTAAGCAAAGACATGTTTTTTGCCGCTAGCCTATTTAAAGAGGGGATGGGCAGTGGCTGTACCTGCGGTGCACTTGTTGGCATTGTCATGGCCTCTGGAATTATTCGAGAAAGATATGGCTTGAAAGAGGATCAAGATCTTGCTAAGCGTCTACACTCAGGTTTTAAACAAGAGTACAAGTCTTCCTGTTGTGCTGTACTACGTAAAAAACAATCATTTTTAGCTCGTATCAGCCAAAAAGGTTGCATCCACATAACCGAAGGTGCGGTAGCCATACTGGTTAAAGAGTGGGATCACTTACATTCACAAACTTTAGAAGAAAAATCCTTGTAAAAAATATTTACAAAAGACATTATTAACCAATACTCACAAAACATTGTTATGTTAAAGTACTGCCCTTATTAGATGAGTGGAAGGTTCGTAAGACTCACGAAGAGTTTATTGAAGAATTAGACCTATCGCTGTAAAAGAAACTTTGTGGTAAAGAAACTCATATATAAATCCCCTCCTACGAGGGGATTTATATATGAGTTTCTCTTTCTTTCGCTGGAAGTTGTATGAATCTCTCTCGTACAAAATTACTAGGGAGGAAATAGGGGTGTATGAACAAATTAAAATGAAATTAAGCAGGATTATTATGTGAAAAACTTTCCAATGAAGGTCAGCGTTTTTTAGCTTGGTATTTAAGGAATACCCGTCAATTTGATGAAAAAAAGACTGGTTCTGAAAATAGTTATAATTTGTGCGCAACGGGCATTTCGTATTTAAAAGTAAATAGTAGGTAGTAAGGAGTTAGTCGTCTTATCTAGTCTTAATCTTAAAGAGAGTGAAACTAACTGCTAAGGTCAATAAGGAGAAAAGCAAGGCAATCGACGATAAAGAAATAATGTAAATGTTATATCGCGTCACGACTGAGAAGTATTTAATAAGATTCAAATGAATGGAATTTACAATCATCGTTATAAAGAATAGGGTAATAAAAAGCGTGATAAGACCTTCAGCAGCCCCCTTCAAATCAGCGGCACTTAAAACCATATGCGAAGAAATTCCTATCGCGATTATTAGGAAGAGCCAAAAATACGGATTTACCAAATTTCTTAATGTAAAGATACTGCCTATTAGATTCAAATTAGCATGAAATAGCTTTTCTAGGAAAAGCGTATTTAGAGATTGGATATTTATTTCCGAGCTTAAGGAGGTTTGCAATACTTTGAATGAATCAGGTAATAAACAGTAAAGGCTTAATAATAAGGCTCCAATACCACTTAAAATAGGCGCAATACCAATAAAAAAATTACCGATGTTTTGATAGATACTTTCTTTGTTATATGAGTGTGTTACATAACCAAGTCTTTGGTCGGTAGGGTGAAGGCTAAATAAGCGAATGTCCGTAATCTGATGCTTAAAGACTAGACACATTAACGCGTGGCCTAGCTCATGGACGGGTGTTCCAATCCAAGAGGTAGCCAGGATACCCTTGTAGCCAAATGCCGAGAAAAGATATTTGTTGGAGGCTTTCTGGATTATACCAAAGATGAACCCTATGAGGATTAAGAGTCCCACAAAACATATAAGTTCTATCAGGCTGAATTTTAGTACTTGTAGAAAAAACTGTTGTATTACTTATACACTCCAATCTTTCAATATATTTCGGTTAAAGCTGAATATTAAGATTAAATCTCTAAAAATCATAAGATATGAGCTCGTTTTCATTTTTAGGAGCTATGGCAAGGCAGAAGGAGACGGTGAATGAGACAAGCCATATTATATACTTTAAACATGGGTTTCTCATCATTATTATTATACGATGAGAATGCATATTTACAAATAAAGTCCAGATATAATAAACCTGGCAAAAGGAATTATTATATTGACAAGACGTAATACAGAAACAAATGATGCTTAAAAGACACAACCTCTTTAGTTCGAGGTGTGTACAGTCAAGAATGTTATGGAAGATATGGAGACTTGTCATGGACTGGAGAATTTGGTTTGCACCACCCATTGTAACGAACGGAAGCGAATTCATCATGGGTGTATACCAGCACAATGACTTATAAAGGCAATGATAAGCCGTAGTTAGGTAATTAAGGAAGGAGGACCATTTGCTACACCAGATAAACATAAAAGCAGGAGCAGACGTGCTCCTGCTTTTATGTATTAATTTAAAGAAAGAATAGATTATCGATATGAGATCCATTGAACACAGAACGTCCGAGGGATTTGTTGTATTGTAATTCAAAATAAATTCCTGCTTTTAGCGACTAGAATAATCGAGTTATTAGCACAATGTGACAAATTCCTTCTATTACTGGATGTACAATTGAAACGGTGTGATGTATATCTTGTCAAAAGGAGGTAGATATTTTGTATTATAACTTTGTAATAAGTGGTATTATGGTCTTATTTCTCTGCGGTGTCGCCATTTTGCTAGACTTATTACTCAAAAGAAAGTATTCTGATTATTTGCTTGGCGTTATGTTCGGTCTAATTACTATATTTGTAATGGGTAGTAGAATGGGTATGCGAAGTAGCTCTTTGGATTTTCGACATATTACTATGACTATGGCAGGTTTTATCGGTGGGCCAGTAACCGCACTGATCGCAGCGATTATAAGTGCACTGTATAGATACTTTTCAGGTGGAAGTGGTCTGATAGGTAGTATTACAATTATTATTGTATTTGGTTGCTTTGGAACAGTTTTAGGAAAGAATTTGCGAAGTAAGCAAAATGGAAAAAAACTAATATTTTGGTTCCTTGTAGGTATCGTAATGTCGATTATGCTTCTATTAATCATTGGATTTTTCTCACCATGGACAAAACATGCTCAAGCGATTCTAAGAATTGTCTGGGGACCATATTTAATCATCACCCCATTGGCAACGACGATAATATTTAACTTCTATTATTGGGTGTATGGATGTGTTAGCAAAGCTTCGATCCTAAATGCCATAATAAACTCCAGTCCTATAAACATAATGATTTTTGATGCTCAAGGCTCAATTATGATCAGCAAAAATATAAAAACCGAACTCAAAGCTTACCCGTTTATTGAAAACTTGTTTCCATCATTATACACCGATAAAACATGGCCTAATACGACAGAACCACAACATAGAGAAATTAATACAGAAGATGGAAAGCACTTTGTCACGGACTTATCTAGTTTTAAAATGCCATGTGGCGAAAACGCTTTTGTTGCAATTATAAACGATGTGACTGATCGGAAAAGTGAACAAGAAAAGCTAAGAGCAGCAAACGAAAAGTTTTACAAAGCATTTCAGCTGGGACCCCATATGATGGCTATTATTAGAAAGTCTGACTATAGATATGTTGATGTTAATCGACGTTTCCTTGAAGCAAGGGATTTCCAATATGAAGATGTAATTGGTAAAACACCCATCGAAATTGGTGTGCCCCAAAGTGAATTTTCAGGAGTTTTTGAGGCTATCCAGGAACAAGGGTCAGTTAAAAATGTTGAAAGTACAATCGTTTCAAAATACGGTTCAAGAGGTACCGCTATTCTTTCAGCTGAAACGATACAAATTGACGATCAAGAATGCATTTTGTTTGCTTATAATGACGTTACTGAAATGAAACGAATGCAAACGGAAAGGCTAGAACAACTCACCAAAAACTTAGAATTAGAGGCGGACCTTGCCAAGAGTAATCAATTTATTGCAGACATTATCAATAATATGCCAGATGGATTCTACGCTCTCGATAATCAATGGCGGTTTACGTTCGTAAATAAGAAGGTAGAGGAATTGTTCCTGAAAACACAAGAAGAACTTATAGGAGAAGTTTTATGGGTAGTAGACCCCCAAGCACGAGGAACTATACTTGAACTCAATTTCAGTAAAGCAAGAACTGATTTCCTACCCATAACGTTTGAATATCTTAGTTCTTTGCATATAGACTCATGGCATCAAATTACGGCATACCCTTCTGAAGTTGGCATGTCTGTTTATTATAGGGATGTTACCGAAGAAAAATTAGCGAGCGAGAAATTAATTAAATCTCAAGAAGAGAAGGTTTCTATTCTCGAAAGTATGACAGATTGTTTTTATGCAATGGATCGGGACTTGCAATTTACTTACATAAATCACGCAGCTGAAATAGCTTTTGGGAAATCCCGTGGTCAGCTGTTGGGCAAAAAAATGACTGAAGTATTTAAGGCCAATGATACCGCCCTATATTACTATCATGAAGTAATAAACGAAAAAAGGTCGGTAACTTTTGAAATTATTTCTGAAGCTTTAGGTGGTAAATGGTTAGAGATCAGTGTTTATCATACAAAAACTGGTGTAACATGTTATTTCCGAGATATTACTAGCCGTAAGACGGCAGAAGAAACCCTGCGTCAATCCGAAGAGAAATTCTCCAAAGCCTTTCATGGCGGACCAATTATGATGTTGATGGCCACTATTGAAGAAGGGCAATTCATAGATGTTAATGAGGCATTGTGTTCTAGTACGGGTTATACCCGCGAGGAGATTATCGGTCACACCTCAAAAGAATTGAATTTTTTCGTAGAAGCGGATAAGAGGCAGAAGCTTAAAAAGATGCTTGTGGAACAGAGTAAGACAGAGAATGAAGAATTTGATTTCCGCACAAAATCAGGCGAAATCCGTTATGGACTTAGTTGGAGCCAACTATTCTATTTAGACGGAAATCCTTGTCACATAACAGGACTTATTGACGTTACTGAGCAAAAGCGTATTCAAAAAGAGATGGCTAAGCTGGACCGTCTAAACCTGATTGGTCAATTGGCTGCTGGTATCGCGCATGAAATAAGGAATCCGATGACGACGGTGAGGGGTTACCTCCAACTTATAGGTGCAAAACCAGATTATTCAGCACTGAAAGATACATTCGCGCTGATGATTTCGGAGCTAGATCGTGCAAACTTTATTATTACCGAATTTCTCTCGCTGGCTCAGACAAAACCAACTGAACTAAAATCCCAAAACCTTAACGACATTATTAATCATTTATACCCGCTTTTGGAAGCGGACACGTTCACTCAAAACAAACAACTATATTTTATTCCAGGTAAAATTCCCAATCTTGACCTTAATAGAAACGAAATCTTCCAAATGATTCTGAATTTAACCCGCAACGGACTTGAAGCAATGGAGCAAGGCGGTTCATTAACCATTAAAAGTTATGTAGAGGACAGTAAGGTAGTGCTGTCAATTGCGGATGAGGGGTGCGGCATTCCACAAGAAAATCTTAACAAATTAGGAATCCCGTTCTTTACGACTAAAGACACTGGTACTGGTTTGGGCATAGCAACATGCTACAGAATTTCAGAATCTCATTGCGCCAAGATCAATATCGATTCTAGTCCTAGTGGGACAACCATCAGTATACTCTTCCCTATTCCAGATGAGAAGCCGGAAATAGTATGCTCACCTGATTAAGCGCCAAAAAGCTCGCTAGTATAAAAGGTGCTCCCAATTACAATCAAGCCAAGGAATTAATTGACATAGTAATAACCAACTTAAGCTTTGTTGAGAACGATAAAAGTTGGGGTATACACAATCTTGACTACATTAAAACTATTATGGACGACCTGAATAAGAGGTTAGTACAAGCCGAGCAATTATTAAATTAATTTTTCTATTTTTGTCGTACAAAAGCAAACACAGCAAAACTGCATTAGCGGGTTCTGCTGTGTTTTGTTTTGTTGTTTGCGTGAAACTCTTTGTACTATTGCATGTCATAAAAATAATAATTATTTGTTATCAGTATTTCGACAAATTTCAATAAAGTATACCCTTGTATTTGTTTATTTGAGACAGTAGACTATAATTATACTAATTTTGGAAGAAAAATGAATGTCTTTAATCAAATTGTTTAATATTTCAAACAGGATTATAGGACCTCCATGTAGAAAGGAGATAGAATGGACAAAGAACAAATATTAAATCTTTGTGATAACTTAATCGACCAATTCACTGTGCTTAAAGGATATATACAACTGGATAAGATGAATAACAAAATTGACCATTCGATTGTTAAAATGCAGGAAGTAGATAATCTGGAAAAAGTAATTAATGGATTAGTTAATCTATTAATTACGCTGGACTAATATTATTGGTGTACTAGGTATGCATGACATAAGGGAGGTGTAATTTTGTCACGTGATTATCATATTTTAGTGGTTGATGATAATTATGGTATACGCAGATTTTTGAAAGAGTTTCTAACTCAAGAAGGTTTCTATGTTACAGAAGCATCGGATGGAATGAGCGCTTTGAAACTTGCAATTGAGGAGAAACCTAGCCTGATATTACTTGATATGCGAATGCCCGGAATAAGTGGTATGCAAACCATAGCTAAATTAAGAGATTTGGTTCCGAAAACAATAGTAGTAGCGATGAGTGCTTATGTTAATGCAAGAGATATAAGAGAAGCACTCCAAGAAGGGTTGATTCAACACTTTATAATGAAACCATTTGACCTAGTAGAAATACGTGTTCTCTTAAATGATTTACTTAACAACTTATTTCGTATCCAATCATAAGCCTCGTAAAGAAAGCAGTGAACCTTCCTTCATGTAGAAGCAAGCACAAATAGTACACAACAAGCCCTGTAATTAAAAACAGCATTGAGAGCTTGATCTTTATCGTGCAAAAATCACTATAGATGAATATCAAACTCTCAAGGAAAGAAGCCCCCGTGCACGGGGGTTTCTTTCTACCCTTATTGTAGTCGCCCTGAACCACCATCAAATTTAGACCATCAGGGGTAGTTGAAGCCATCGGCATATTAGTGTATGGTTATTTACTATCCAGAGTAATATTCACATTCTCAAGAATCATAGCAAGCAGGCTCCGACGTTTAATACGTTGGAGCCTGCTTGCTATGGATAAATTTATTTGATATACAATTATAGGCAATCTTCATATGACCGAAACCTATCCATAGGAAGTCAAAAAAGAAAGATGCCAAAGTACCATAAACACTAAAGAAATAAATAACGATCTAAAGAATACAGATTAAATAAATCGCTGGATAATATATCGATGGTTAAAAATATCTTGTAAATGACGAAACGTTAATTATTAGAGAACTTCAAAGTAGTTAATTATCTACGTTGAGATCGGGTCCTAATCAGCCTATCGATAGAAACAGTTCCAGCTCCGTTAATTAAAAAGAAGAGTGCGATCAAGAAAAGTACAAAAACATATTCGACTCCACCCTTGTCTAGAAAGAAACCATTAGGTAGATGAACCGTAACAGCTGCACCTAACATAACTATAGCTATCCCCAGAGCGGCAGGTCTAGTTAAAAACCCTAAGATTAGAGCTATTCCGGCAAAGAACTCAAGTAAAATTACCACCCCCGCTATTGGAGTGGCTAGATGCACAGTTTGAGTTAAATAGCCCATTGTGCCACTCCAACCATATCCCCCAAACCAACCTAACAATTTTTGTGCTCCATGAGCGAAAAAAACTATTCCAAGAGCAAGACGCAAAAATAGATCAGTTTGTAGTGAAGTACCTGAAAAGACTTTTTCACATAGGCTTTTCTCTTCAGCTAATATACCAACTACAGGGAAGTTAGTAAAAATATCTTCTTTATGAGGACCTTTGGCAAAGTCTTCGCTTAAATCTTTGCCGGCTTTCATCCCAGCATGTACGCCATCTTTAAATATATTAGATACATCATAAACTTTTCCTTGATAACCAATGTAGGCAGGATTCTTGATTCCGTCAAAAGCACTTAATTGAATCACTGTAAATTTTCTCATGATATTAACTCCCTCGTTTAATCTATTTATTCTTGCCCAGGCGGTACCAACCTAAGCTTCTACTATTAAGACGGATTAGTTTTCATTTGGATAGCAAAAGTGTTTTCTCAAAAAGGAAACAGATCAGTTGTATCGATTTTTCCATAAATACTAATATTAGTAACTACATTTTTTAGAAAATCTACACGACAAAAAATACCCTGTACTTCAAAGAGAACAGGGTAGACTAAATTTTGCTTTAAACAACCTGACATCGTTTATACTTTCACTTTGAACAAATTAGCTCTGTTTAAACTAATAATTGCTTTATATCTTGATGATTTCGTAAAAGCCTGCCATTCCAAGGGCTCAGCCTTATGATCGTTATGTAATGAGAAGAGCTTACTATCAATTCCTGTATATAATACCCTAATATAGAGAATCATAAGTTAGTTAGAAACATGAAGAATTTACAAGTTTAAAAAGAAAGTTGTTACCAGGTGATCAATGTAAAGTAAAGGATTATTGGGGTAAATAATGGCGACATTTTCAAACAACTCGATATGGTTACCTATATTAGTTTCTGATATTTTACTTTTGCCACTTATTTTTGGATTACTGATGTTTTTTTTAGCCAAACCTATGTTTCGTTATTACATGAATAGAATTAGCGATTATTCGATCAGAAGATTACTCTCTGACAAATATTCTGAGAATCTTACGGAGATCATCACTTCATTAAAACGAATGTCGATCCTGAACATGATTGAATTTAACATGCGAGCTCAAGATGGAAAAACCATCGAACGTCCGTTAGGGTCTAATAAGCATTTCCCCGGCTATGATATGCTAATGTTTGCTCCCTCAATTATGACGAAATTCTCGCTTCTTGAAAGTGCCAAGATCGATATGCGAGTGACCATCGGCCCGGAGGCTACTAAGCCGCTCACTATCAATATTCCTTTGATGATTAGCGGTATGGCCTATGGTTTAGCTCTTAGTGAAGAAGAAAAGCTGGCCCTGGCCAAAGCGGCAAAAACCATGGAGACTACCACTGGTTCAGGAGAAGGACCGTTGTTACCTGAGGAACGACAAGAGGCAGGTAAATACATTTTACAAATTTCTCGCTGGCCTTGGGGCGGAAGAACTGACGAACAGATATCCTCGGCAGATATGTTGGAAGTTCAGATGGGCCAAGGGGCAGCGATGGGAACTTATAAGGTGGAAGCAATGCAAGGGAAAGCCCAAACGCTGGCAGGATTAATTCCTGGTCAATCAGTGGCTTCTCTTCCGGCACCCCCAGGTGTTAATACTCCTGACGATTGGCCTTCTTTTATGGCAACTTTGCGCAAGAGAGCCAAGGGGATTCCAATAGGATTAAAATTAATGCCAACAGGACGTCTAGAGGAGGATCTGGACGTCGCTATAGATTTGGGATTTGATGCCATCGTTCTTGACGGGGCACAAGGCGGAACCTACGGGTCAGCCCCAATTAAACAAGATGACTTCGGTATTCCGACTTTAAATGCTTTAGTACGTGCCGACCGTTTCTTAAAGGCACGAGGGGTGCGTCAACAGATAAGTTTAATCACAGCTGGAGGATATTTTACTCCAGGGGAGTGTCTTAAAGCCTTGGCATTAGGCGCAGATGCAATTAATCTCGGTTCTATCGTCATAATGGCCTCTTCCAGTAATCAAACTGAAAAGGTTATTCCCTTTGAACCGCCAAATACAATCGTATTCTATGATTCATCTACTAACGTGAAGGAACTTAATGTCAATCAGGCAGCAACAAGTGTTGTTAATTTGCTAACGTCTATGGTGGCGGAAATGGAAGAAGCTATGCGCGCACTTGGAAAAACCTCTCTGAAAGAACTTAACCCTGATGATTTAGTCGCCTTAGACTCTTATACAGCTGAAGTCACCGGAGTGAAACGGATTTATTAAACTGGTTTTTATAGATGTTCTAATAAGGGAGACAAGTAATGGTACACATTGTAGTGGTCGAATTCTATTCGATTTAGGGCGGACGGTCCCAATGCTTATAAAAATTCTAGCGGTGCGCTTTGCGCACTAAGTATGGTTATTTACTATCCACAGTAGTAGTTTGAATACAGGGACTTTGCCCGAGCGCTGGTCCGTGGTGTACTACTGCATAGGGTCAGATCCGAGGCTTATAGACCAACAAGGTTTAGACTGACAATCTTTTTCTTAACACATCATAAAGAGCGAAGGAAGCAGGCTTCGACGTCTTTTACGTCTGAGCCTGCTTCCTATGGATAAAACCGATTTACTATTGTAAGACTATTTGCTTCTAAGATAAGAGTTTCTCCTATTTTGAGAGAGGAGAAGACTCTTATCTGGTATGTGTTCATTAGATGTGCAATATTTTTGGCAAACTGTAACCATAAATGAGCGGCTACCCATTTTAAATTCCTTAGCTAGTTAATTTATAGTCAAAGACGTAGAGAATCAGGTCAATAAGAGGATGCCTTATTTAACGTTATATAATAGAACCTATTAAGTTCCGTATCTAGATCTTGACTTAACTTCAACACGAAGGGATCCAGTGGATTCTTCCCTTGTCCTATAGTGAGGTTTAATTCCTCGCGAAGATCTTCAATAACCTTAAGAAGGGTTTTCAATTCAATGTTAGCATCTTTAACATTTCTACACATCTCCTTACCTCCTTAACCAATATTAACATATAATGAGCGAATGAAATGTGATTCATATCGCAGATGATATGTGATGATGAATGAGTCATGAAGTCTAAAGTGTTTGCTGATGTGTGTTTTAGATCGGAGTAAGGTTGTTCACTTTCGAGCGATTCTGGAAATTACCATTGAATCAGCTGAACAGACATCATTATCCTGCTCGATTTGTAACTATCTTGAAACGTTAGCCTGGAGTGATCCACCAGCGTTTTTTTAATTGAAAGAATATGAAACAGAGGATATAGTACTATTATGAAATCATCAAAGCTCTAAAATATAAAGAGTTTGATAAAAACCATGAGGTTTGAAGGAGTTTAAAATCATGAGAAAAGCTCAATTCGAGGATATCAATGAAATAATGGACATTATCAGGCTGACTATTTTTGAGATGCATTCCTACAACAATTATCAATGGGATGAGAATTATCCTCAGGAAAAGGATTTCATAACGGATATTAATGAGGGTAATTTATACGTTCTGGAGAGGGATGGAAGGGTTGTTGCTTTTATTTGTGTAAATCAGATAGAACCTGAGGAATATAGTGAGCTCGATTGGTCTTCAAAAGAAGTAGGAATGGTAATCCACAGGATGTCCGTTCACCCTGAGTATAGAAGAACCGGGGTTGGATCCAAACTTATGAAATTCGCCGAGGTTTTAGCTAAGAACAACAAAATCAATTATTTAAAAATAGATACTAATTCGATCAATGAAAAGATGAAAGCACTTTTCATTAAATGTGGCTATAATTTTATTGGAGAAATGCAATTTTTAGGTAAAGAAGAACCGTTTTATTGTTACGATAAAATTCTAGTAGAAGAACCAAAACGTTAATCTCAGGGGCGTTGAGGGCACTCCCTCAGGTTTAATACATACTAAAGCAATTCTCGAATTAGATGTCAAATTGTGACGTAATGAGCTTAAGATATTGAGCTTGGAATCCAGTTCTAGCTTGGTCGCCAATCCTTTACTCCGTTATCCTCTATTATCCCTAAAGTGACATCGGTGACTTCAGCGTAACCCAAGAGCAAATCCCTAATCCTAGATTTGATGTTATCAGCCTCCGCCAAGGTTAACCCTCGGCGGAGTTCAATGTAGCTTTCAACATGATAAAAACGCCCTTCTTGCAGGATACGCATTTTGTTGATGTCCGTAACATCAGGATCTGAAAAGATAATCAGCGATACTTTGTCTTCCACTTCCTTGGGTGCAGAAACTCCGATGAGTCCAACCATGTTGTCATACCCGACTCGAAAGGCTACTCCTCCCATGAGAAATCCGATGATAATCGTAGCGAACCCATCTAACGATTTGATGGTAGTGAAGCGAGTCAAAAGTATGGCTCCGAGAGCGAGTATGGCTCCAAATGTGGCTACAAGATCTTCATAGAAGACGAGGCGGGTCGCAGGAGAGGCACGTTTTACATTTTTTATGGCCGCTGCGATTGAAGCAAATCCCTTTGTTTCAATCCGTGTTTCCTTCACAATTTCACGTATGGCCTTCGATAACACATAGCCATCGATAGCCATCGAAGTAATTAAGCTAAAAATGGTGAGTCCCAGATTTCCCAGAAGTATTGGGTGTCGGATTAGATGAATTCCTTCTAGAACCGTTTCATAGGCCATAATGGTGACGACAATGACCGCCCCCATACAGAATACATTGATCAGACGTCCAAAACCAGACGGAAAACGGAGAGTCGGCTTTCGTTCTGCAAGGATACTGCCGATAAAGACAAATATTTGGTTAACAGTATCTGCGCCAGTGTGCATTGCTTCAGCAAACATAGCGCCGCTACCGCTGGAAATAGCCGCAAAACCTTTGAGAATAACTAGGAAAAGGTTGCCTAGCGCTGCATAAAACGACGAAGTATTTCCTTTTCTTATAAGTTCCAAAATTGTGCTCATAATGTTCACACCATCCAAAAGTTTTTTGGTTAGCATGCCATAATTGCTTCGCTTTATCCCAGGGCGTGACATATAGCAGAGGGTAAACATACTTTATATAACAAGGATGGTTGCTTGAAAGCAGGTGATAATGTTGAGTTTATACTTGGCTTTGGGTGATTCTATTACTTCAGGGTATGGCGTTGACCGTTCATCTTCCTTTCCAACGATTTATGCCAATTTTTTAGCGAGACATCACTCAGATCTGCACTTACTCAATCAAGGGGTAAACGGTTTAACAACGAGTGAGCTGCTTGAGTTATTAAAGTTTAACAAGGGCCTTCGTCATTCGATTTCCCAGGCTGTTCTGATCACTATTACAATTGGCTCTAATGATTTGCTTAGTCTTATGGGATGTGGAAATCTCAATCAAGCCTTAAATCCATCGCAGTTACCTTTTATCTTAAAAAATATGGCTAAAACTCTAGCACACGTGGGTGAAGAGGTGAGGCGACTCAATTCTAGTGCAACGGTTAAAGTGGCCACACTTTATAATCCTTTGCCTGCAGGCCCCTATGCACCCTTTAATGCACTGGCCCAAAGGGTTATCGCCAGTGCTAATAGAATTATTGTCTCTTGGGCAAAGCAGTATGGGGCGGTTGTGGTTTTTTTAGATCGGGAGATTAGAGGGAAAGAGCATTTGCTTATTGGTCAGGATTATGCGCATCCCAACGAAGCAGGGTATCAGGTAATTGCCAAAGCATTTGCCCGTTATTAAGATGTTCTTTATATATTCAAGTTGATTCCTTGAAGACCTTAACTTTATGGTGAGGTCTTCTCTCCAGTGGGCTTTTCCTCTAGAGTAGAGTACAAAATATTTTCTTAAGAAAGGAATTTTTCCATAGAGGAGAGAATATGTAAAGATTGCAAACGATCGCAAAAGGATAAACTAAGAGTTGATGAGCTGGAACTTTTAGTTATGAGTTCAAGATTGAAGGGGGAATGAAAACTATGGGTTTGTTTAGCAAAGTGAAAGATCTGCTTCAAGCAAATATTATGGATATGGTGAATAAGTCTGAAGATCCCGAGAAAATGTTAAATCTCTATGTGGAACGTGCCATGGAGGAAGTTCGCAACTTTCAAATTCAAGTAAATCGTGCAGTTGCAGATAAGATTCAACTTGAGGAACGCATTGAGGGTTTGAATAAGGAAATTGAACTACGCACTGGCCAGGCGACACTTGCCGTACAACAGGGTAAAGATGACTTAGCAAGGACTGCTCTGACCTATAAGAAACAGGCTGAAACTAGCAAGCTTGATTATGAAACTCAACTTGGAGATCAGGCTAAAGCAGTGAATGATCTTCAGGAGAACCTGCGCATACTTACTGAGAAATTAGAAAAGGCAAAAATGGAACGGAATAACCTTGTTATGCGCCAACGTCGAGCACAAACTATGAAAAATGCTAATGAAGCAATATCTGGGCTCTCTTCGCATGATCCCATGGCTGACATTGATCGAATGAAAGAGCGGGTCCAACGCATGGAGGCAGAAGCAAAGGCTTCACGAACTATGGTAAGTACCAACACGCTTGAGGACCAATTTGCTGAATTGGAAAAGATCAAAGCGAATTCGGAAGTGGAAGATGAGTTGGCAAAGCTTAAAGCTGGGCTTAAAGTAGGGTTGGAAAAGAAGTAGCTTTTATACGTTTTTGTTAGATAAGTTTGGGTGGTATTAAATTAGCTAATTGACTATAATTACGAAAGAAAGGAAAGTCGGTGATGGGCATGAATACAAGGATAAAACGAATAGGGGTTGCCATCACTTTCATGCTCCTTTCGACCCAGGCTTCTCTCGCTTTAGCACGTGGGGGTGGAGGAGTAGGTGGGAGTCTGGGCGGAAGTTCAGGGCGAAGTTATAGCGGTGGGTCTTTCTCTGGGGGTAGTTTACCTAGAGGTTCTTCCAGTGGGGGACTCGGTGGATTCTTTCCCTTTCCGTTCTTTTTCTTCGGGGGTACGTCTTCAGGCGGATCATTATTTGGGGGATTATTTAGTTTTCTCTTCTTAATGGTTATTCTCTACCTTATCTTCAAAGCTTTGCGCTCCTCGCGTCGCTGGGGTCAACAAGGAAGGTCAACTAAGGGGCGTGGTTTAGGTGCCCCATTCATGCCAAGTTCTGGTCCAAACATCAGAGACGATGGAGAGAACTATTCGAGCCTGACGCCAGTGGACCTCACTGGAAGACCGATCACGAATTCAGAAAGTCTTCAGCGTTTTGGAAAGTCAATCAACTTTACGCGCGAGAATATGCGCTATTATGCAGAGACCTTTTCCCGTTGGGATAGAGATTTTCTTATCGGACGAGTCCGACAGGTATTTTTCTGGTTGCAAGATGCATGGAGCCGTCAGGATCTTTCGGCAGCCAATGACTATCTAACCACAACACTGGGCAATAAGTACCAGTCAGATCTTCAAGGGATGAAAACCCGTGGAGAACGTAATATAATTAAGGAACCAGTTCTGAACAAGGGGGACATAGAATTCATTCATAGCCATTTGGATGAGCAGACCCAACATTTTATGGTCATGGTGTCTGCTAGTTTAGTCGATTATACGGTCGATGCGTCCCAAAGAATTCTGTCGGGTGATGATAAGCATCGACTTTACTACACGGAATTTTGGGAATTTGTTTGGCAGAATGACCAATGGTTGCTGGCCGATATTTATCAAGAAGACGCCTTGGAAGTCGCAAAAATTGCTCGTGGTGAGGAATAATGATTTAGTATATCAAAATAGTCGCTAGTTAAAGAAACTGGCGACTATTTTGATGTACTACTTTAAGAAGGGGGATCATTGGGGCATCGAGTCGAAAAATACCAGTATAGGCAAACTGACCCAAATGAAAGCGCACCGATCACTAGGGCAAGTAATAACCGCCCGGAATGATGAGAGATTCGCCAAAAGTCATGCCCAACCCAAGACTCCCAAACAATCATGGGAATTTTTCCGATAAGTGTTGCTGAAAAAAACGTTGGAAAGGCCATTAGAGATACCCCAGACGCATAATTTACTGCCGCGGAGGGAAGGAATGGAATGAATCGGGAGAGAAGGACAAGCGAAAAGCTATTGCCTTCGATTAGAGTGCCCCATTTTCCAAGTTTCTCTACCTTTGGCTGTGCCCATGCTTGTCCAAGAGTACGGGCTAACCAAAAACCTAATGAGGAACCTAATAAGCTTCCGCCGAGGGAAAGCATAAAACCACCGATCCATCCGTAAAGAAGGGTATTAACTCCTGCGATTAAGACAAACGGTACCACTGGAAAAAGCATTAGAAGCATGATTATGAATAAATCAACAAGGATACTAATCCATCCCCATTGCGTAACGAACGCCTGTAGTACAGCAGGGTGTTGAAGTTTGGGATAGAGTACAATCACCAACAAGAGGGAACCCAGCAACGTCAGGAGTGAGAAGTGTTTTTTGTTCACGAGGTTACCTCCCTAACTAGCATCAGAGCTTAATGTATTAATCGTAACATATTCTGTGATGACTAGATAGGTACTGAGAAATAGTTATGTGAAAAGAATAAATTATAAAATCAAAGTGAATCTATGTTTCATAGCAGGAAAAGAAAAACATGGGGAGAATATACCTTGGTGGGCATTGTAATGTGTTCAGTGTAGATCTTCTAATTGTACCAAAAAGAAATTATGGGTATCAGAGAAAAGTTCTCTAAAAAGCTTATGCGCAATCAATCAATTTGGAGGGGAAGAATATGGCAGATTTCGTGAATTTAAATGAAGCAATCATCCAGGGAAGCCTGCAAAAAGTTAAGGAATTGACCCAGGGTATGATCGACAACAAGGTTGATCCCGTGTCTATCATCAATGAAGGTCTCATCCCAGGGATGGGCGTCGTTGGTACACGTTTTAAAGCCGGTAGTATGTATGTACCAGAAGTTATGATGTCAGCTAGAGCCATGAGTGCTGGAATTGAGCTGGTTAAACCGTTGATTGCTGATTCGGATATGCCTACAGCAGGGACTGTGGTGGTGGGCACAATTCAAGGGGACCTTCACGATATTGGTAAGAACCTTGTGAATATGATGCTGGAAAGTAGCGGTTTTAAAGTGATTGATTTAGGAGTTGACATCAAACCGGAGGCTTTTGTTAAAGCAGTGAAAGAACATAAGGCCCAGATTATTGGTATGTCAGCCCTATTAACCACGACGATGTTGAATATGAAAGCAACGATCGAAGCTTTAAAAGTCGAAGGATTGCGCGAGCAGGTAAAGGTAATCGTTGGCGGTGCTCCCGTATCAAAAGAGTTTGCTGAGCAAATCGGGGCAGATGGGTATGCGCCAGATGCTGGTACTGCCGCAGATTTGTGCAAAAGGTTACTCGCTTAATGCCTATGCAAGAATATTGATGAGAGAAGGCAACTGCTGTTTTGTAGTTGCCTTCTTCGTCTTAAGAGGATTATAATGAAATTGACCGTATTATCAAATAACCATGAATTATGAAGAACTTTAGATTTAGACTATAAACTTAATATAATAAATCTTTGGAATTCAATCTGAAAAGAGGAGTAATAATGCAGTATGCGAGTTGGATGGAAGCTACGGGAGAAGGATTTATCAGTGAAATATTAAAGGCGGCTCAGGATCCTAATATGATTTCCTTTGCTGGGGGATTACCCGCCCCGGAACTTTTTCCGGATCAGGCGTTGCAGCGTTGTTTTCAACGAGTTTTTGAAGAGCAAGGGAAATCATCCCTGCAATATGCGCAAACAGCAGGACATCCGCAGCTCCGGCAATGGCTTGCACAGCAACATCAGAGAAATGGCAAACCGGTTGAAGCGGAAGAAATTGTGGTAACAACGGGCAGTCAGCAGGGACTAAGTTTACTTGCACAAACCTTTCTTGATCCGGGGGATGTTGTATTTGTCGAGACCCCCACTTATTTGGGGGCGATTCAGGCATTTCAAGGGTTTCGCGCTCAGTTGATGACGATACCTTGTGATGAGCAGGGAATTATACCTGAAGAACTGGAAACGATGCTCAAACAAGTGACGCCTAAGTTTTTATACCTTATTCCAAACTATCAAAATCCTTCCGGCAAGATAATGGGGCTTGAACGACGGATAGCACTCTTGAAAGTGGCTCAGGCGTATGATTTGTTGCTCGTAGAAGACAATCCCTATGGCGAGTTGCGTTTTGAAGGAGAGAGGTACCCGAATTTAATCGATTTGGGGGATCAGGTCATTTACTTAGGCACGTTTTCTAAAGTCCTGGCTCCTGGACTTAGGGTGGGATATGTGGTTGCGAACCCCGATATCATCAACCACCTTTGCCAAACTAAAGAAGGTGTGGACTTGCATAGTAATAACCTAACCCAACGTGCAGTGCTTGAGTTTTTAAACGAAGGGCTACTTCCCGGACATATTCTTAAATTATGTACACTCTATAAGGAACGCAGAGAGGCAATGGTTCAGGCCATAGAGAAGTATCTAGGCGATGACGTGGATATGATAATTCCCTCAGGAGGACTTTTCCTCTGGGCGCGATTCAAAAAGATTAACAACAGTTTTGACTACGTTCAGGAGACGATTCGCCAAAATGTGCTGTATGTGCCAGGTGCTTTGTTTTACCCTGATGGGCGTGTGACATCAGAAGTACGATTGAATTACTCCTGTTCAACACCGGAAACCATTGAAGAAGGCGTTCGGCGTCTGGCTCGAGCGGTTAGGGTGTGAATTTCAATAAACTGAAAGCGTAAGGTTGATGAACAGAATCGTTAACCTTACGCTTTCTTGTTTCTTGTCTGATTTATGTGATTATCCAATGGAATGAACTTCTAGCGAAACTTTGATACCTATTGATAATTCAAATGTAAGACATCACGCACTAACCAATCGATGATTAACGATGGATTTGGGAGTTTTACTCCCATGGTTTCTAGCATTGCCATTGTGAAGGCGATGGATAAGAGAATCGAAAAGACAATAAGTTCTCGCCAATATTTATTTCTTATTAAATTAGGAACTTCAAATAGGATAATGCCAATGAAAACGCTTACTAACAAAAGTATCATCGGATTCCCCCCTCCTGTTATTTTGGTAGCTTGCGTATCTTGGCAATAAATAAGGATAAAATCGGAATCAGAATATAAAAGGGGATGCTGAAAATAGGAAAAGTATTCTGTGATGTATAGATAAATTGCATGCTGGATTCAAAACAAAGAGCAAGTGTAATGCCAATGATACCAACAGGTAGGACTAATGGTAAATATGAACGCATCTTGACTAACTGGGCTATGCCTAAAACTGTAGCGTAATAGAAGACGCTAACCTTTAGAAATAATGAGACTAAGAGCGAGATTGCCACGACCATTTCAAGTCTGGTTAGAATTTTCCCTATGTTTATCAAACGCACTGATTCCATCGAAGAAGATGTAAGAATCGCAACCAGAGGACCCAGCACCAATGTATTACGTATCGTCATGAGTAACATGTTAAGGCCTCCGATTGTTAATCCTAGTAGAGTAGTGGCTTTAATATGTTTTTGGTTGTTCATATAAGGGATTACCATGAGAAAAACAAATACCTCGTTAAAGGGAATAGCCATTAAAATATTAGTGCTATGAATAAAGTCTCGCAGTGGAATATCCAAGACTGGTAATAGATTAGTAATCTTCATATTTTTTAATAGTAAAATAAATGTTATTGAAGTGATTAGCAAGGTGATTAAGACAAATAGAAAACTGGTCCTGGCTATTACTTCTATTCCATTACGCACAGCCCAGGCACAAATAAACATAAACATGATCATGATCACTAATATGGGGGTTTCCGGCAAAATGTAGGTCAGAAAAAAATCCCCTATAAACCATAGATTTGATGCGAGGATCGTTAAAAATAATCCAATATATTGCAAGGAAATTAGTTTGCCTAGATAGGGGCCGTAAATAAGTTCATTCATTTCGACTAAGTTTTTACCAGGGAATCTTTGAGCAAGAGCAATATAAACCAAGGCTAAGGGGACTGTCAGTGCTACTCCCGCAATGACAGCTAGCCATGTATCATGTTTAGTGATATTGCCGGCAAATGATAACGTTAAAAGAGAGCCTTGCAAAAAACCTCCTACTAGGAACACTAATTGTGAACTTGATATTTCACCCTTTTCAAGTTTCATGAACGGCTATTTCTCCTTTTCCGGTGCTGGTGGCTGTCCTATTATGCCTGATCGGCGTAATTTAGCCTCGACATTGATCTCTACTTCAAGATCTGGAAAGAGTTCATTCCAGTTAGTTTTCATTTCTTTCCACTCGCTGGGGTGTCTCTGATGGATGGCATCTCCAAAACCAAAAATATCTGCATTAAGCTTCTGGGCTTTGCTTAGGGCAGCCTTGATTTCTTCCTTTATTGCATTAGCTTGTTCCGCTTCTAAAGCTGCAACTGTAGCGGGGGAAACTAAACTGTCTGAGCAGGATTGGCTGGCAATATTCCCCTCTTCTTTAATATCAACTTTTATGTAGGGCTTATTATCGATGATTTCTGAGGTAAATTTACCTTTGGTACGAATGATTTCTAAATTTACTTTAGCATCAGAGTCAGGACAATTGACATCGATGATTCCGCTCTTGACCTTATCGATAACCCATAACAGGCCTCGAGTTTCCTCTTTGTCTAATTTTCCGATCAATTGATCTCGTTTAAAAACTGCTGTGCCAGTAACGATCAATTCTTTATCGTTCCCTTTTCCTTGAACTTCAACAATCGGGGCAATTGGAGCTGTCGTCTGGCTCATTAAGCGGGTGATAAATTCGTAGAGCTTAATAACACTTGTCTGAGAACTTGCCGATTGATCTTCCATTAAATCGGCAAGATTGACTGCGGGGATTTTCTCTAGTTTGGGTTTGACATCAAGCACGTCACTAGCCTTATCGTCAGCAACCAAGACCCAAACTCCTAGTCGGGGTTCCTGGTCCCGAATAAAGAAGTCAATATATTGTTGAACTCCTTTTTCGGCAAGAGAATGGCCAAAGATTATCACTTGATTATGAGGCCAATATAACTTGCGGTTCGTTTTATGTGTGAAATCTCTCACTGTTTCAAACATGCTATCACCTGTATTTGTGGCATTCCAAAAAGCATCTCCGCTACTTCCGCTGCTACTATCCTCAGTACTACTCGTTTTCAACGTAGCTGTTTTAACAATTTGCGCGGTCAATTTCAACTTGCCTGTGTCTTCGATGCGATCTACGCCAACACCCAAGACGATGGCTAAAGTAGGCAGTTCTCGCCGATTCCAACAGCCTGTTGTACCCAAAGCGATTGCCAGTAACGTTATTATTGTGACTATAATCTTGTAGTGATTTTTCATTTTGACACCTTATCTAAAAAGTTAGTTCTTATTCAGTATCTTTTTCTGGAGGTGGGCTAGGTTTAAGTCTGAATTCCTGTCGTTTGGGATCATGCCAGCCGATCGTCCTAGGTCGAGTTAACATAGTCCATAAAGGTGCTCTAACAAAGGTATCTTTCAAGTCACGCACAATGAGTGGTGCGATAGGAGAAAGATAAGGAGTCCCAAAGGACCTTAGTGACGCTAGATGAATGTAGACCCCGATTAGCCCAATCATGATTCCAAAACCACCTATAAACCCAGCCAGAATTGTAAAAATGATACGCAATATTCCTCCTGAATCCGTTTGCGCAGGAACTACAAAACTAGCTACCGCTGTTAAAGCTACTACGATAACCATAGGCGCACCGATTAGTCCGGCGGTTACAGCGGATTGACCGATCACTAGGGCTCCTACAATACTTACCGCTTGACCGACAGGTCTGGGTAATCTTACTCCAGCCTCTCTCAGAATCTCAAATATAATCCCCATCGTTATGGCTTCCACCACGGCTGGGAAAGGAACCCCTTCTTGAGCAGCGGCCATGCTAAATAAAAGAGGAGTGGGAAGTAATTCCTGGTGAAACGTTGTCAAGGCCACGTAGGTGGCTGGGGCGAGAATGCTGATCATATATGATAAAAACCGAATCATCCTAATCAAACTTGCGAAGTATGGTCGGGAATAATAATCTTCAGCGCTTTGAAAGCTTTCTATAAATAGCATGGGAACAGTAAGTACGAACGGAGTACCGTCGACCAGAATGGCTGCCCGTCCCTCAAGCATCTTGGCCGCTACAGTATCGGGTTTTTCGCTATTCGCTACGGTTGAAAATATGGAGAAGGGTGCATCTTCAATAAATTGCTCAATATAGCCAGATTCAAGGATCGAGTCGGTTTTGATATCTATTAGCCTACGCTTAATCTCCTCAATGAGCAAAGGATTCGCAATTCCCTTTATATAGACTATACAAACACTTGTTTTAGTGCGTTGACCTATTTTCATAGATTCCATGATTAAATCCGGGTTCTTGATTTTGCGCCTTATTAAGGTTGTGTTTGTAAGTATTTTTTCTGTAAAGCCTTCGCGTGGTCCACGGACTACGGATTCGGTTTTTGGTTCTCCAACACTTCGGGAGTTCCAACTAGCGGTCATGATTTCTAAGGCTTCAAGACAACCATCGACTAGTAATAGGGTCTCGCCAGACAAACAGCTATCGATAATTTTTTGGATCGATGTCGATTTACTGACTTCCCCTACAGAAAGCATGTTCGTTCTAATAACTTCAATAGCGTTAAGGTTTAAGGCATCGTTATTAATGGTTAAACGTGATTCAAACATTAAAGGTTTGAGAATATTTTCGTTGATTGTATTCGAATCGGTCATTCCATTGAGATAAACAATCGCTGCTTTCACTTGTCGATGCTCGCCGAGGGTAAAATCTCGGATAACGACATCGTAATTTTTCCCGAGTAGGCCCTTTATAACATCTAAGTTTGTTGTAAGACTTTTTGAAAGGGAAGTAGGAATTTCCTGGTCAGTATGAGAAGTTTCCAGTTTTATTGGATTTCTAGGAGAGTTTTCGATAAGGAATTTCAAATACCGAAATTTGTTATTTATGTAACTAATCACTACCCCCGTCCCTTCCTGGAGTCATCCTAGTTAATATGACCAATGTAGTCTGAAGTTATTTATCTTTCTTAGATTGGCATAAATCTTGAACAAAAAAAGGATTATACACCTACAAAATGGTGAATAATCCTCAAGCTTATATGAAATTCTCAAACGAAAAAAGTGTAATAAACTGGGAAGGAAGGTATGGCCCCTTTTTATTTGATGAGGGATAATAGAACTATATAGCTGAGTCAGTGGAGAAAGGGAAAAGCCACCAATAAGCACACAACTTCGGAAACTTCGATAAAGGCTCCATAAAGGTCGCCGGTCAATCCCCCGAGAAGAGAAGAAACCCTGGAGGCAAAGACGCTTATCGTGAGGATGGATACTCCAAAGGCGATGAGTCCGGCAACTCCTGCAAAGAAGAAGGAAATCCCGCAAACGACCATGCCAATGAGAAGAAACGGAATCCAACGTGTAGCTTCATGAAATCCTTTGCCAAGCCCTTGGGAGCGCGCGTAAGGAAACCCGATCATGCCGATTTGAAAAACCCAACGAGAGAGCATGGGCATAACAATTAGGATGGAAAGAGATTGGGGGCTAGTCAGACTGGCAAGTAAGGTGAACTTAAGAAGTAATAAGCCGACTAGTGCCATAGAGGCGTGGGCCCCAACTCGGCTATCCTTCATGATTTCCAGGATTTGTTCTGGACTTCGAGCGGATAATAATCCATCCATACTATCCATAAACCCATCTAGATGGATTCCTCCTGTAAGCATTAACTCTGCAGCTAATAAGATAGCACCTAAAACCAAAGGGGGGTAATACGGAATTAAAGCCTTCGCCAAAAGCCAGAGGATTAGACCGATCACTAATCCAACCCCGGGATAATACCTGTAACTATGTGTAAATTCTTCCGAAGAAACGTCTTTTGGTGATGGAAAAGGAAGCCGAGTCAAAAAGGTTAGGGCAATGACAAACCCGCGCAAATTAAATCACTCCTTGAGTAGGGAAGCAAGCAGTTTCTCACCGGAGTGTTTAATCTCCATAGGAAAACCAGCTACGACCAAATACACTTGATCTGCACACTGAGCCAGGATTTGATTGCTGCGTCCGGACAAATCGCGGTAAGCTCGGGCCAAGGGGTTTTCGGGAACAATTCCTTGACCCACTTCGTTGGTGACAAAGAGGACTTGCGGTTTTATCTCTTGGGCAAGCAGGGCGACTTCCTGAACCATAGCTAGGATTTGCCCCTCAATGGTGGGACTAGCCTCATCTTGGTTTGATGATTCTGCTTGTTCTGCTAAAAGAAGATTAGTAAGCCAGAGAGTGACACAATCGAGGAGAATAACTCCGTTCTCGTCTTTTAGTCGGATTAAGGTATCACGAATGTTCAGGGGTTCTTCGATGAGCTGCCAAGTAGACGGACGTTGTTTCTGATGTTTCTTAACGCGCTGGGCCATTTCTTCGTCCCAGACCTGGGCGGTCGCAATGTATGTGACTGGACAATTTGCTGAAGCAGCTAGGAGTTCGGCAAAGCTGCTTTTACCGCTCCTCGCACCGCCTGTGATGAGTGTAAATTGAGACATAACATTCACCGACTCCCCTAGTTTATTGGATGGAGATGAGACATGCTGCTTCGGGTTAGCTTGATTGCTCACTGACTCCTGCATCAGCAAAGGTCGCCATTTCCTCGAGGATATGAAGGGCGGATTCAACAATGTAAAAGGTTATGGCGGCTCCTGTTCCTTCACCAAGTCTCATATTCAGGTTAAGTATTGGATCAAGCCCTAGGCCGGATAATGCATTGCGGTGACCTATTTCGACGGACCCATGAGAGGGAATCATATAGGCGATGCTCTTAGGAGCCAGTTTTGAAGCAATGAGTGCGCCAGCAGTCGAGATAAATCCGTCGATCACAATGGGAACATGGCTAGCAGCAGCTTGAAGGATCGAACCAGCAATCGCCGCAATTTCTAAGCCCCCTACTTTGGTTAGAACATCGAGGGCGTCCGTTATATCAGGTTGATTGACTTCAATGGCTTTTTCAATGGCACAACGTTTTCTAATGACTCCGGCGTCGTCGATTCCGGTTCCACGCCCAACCACATCTTCAATGGAGGAATTCGTCAAGAGGGCGACGATGGCAGAACTTGGGGTAGTATTACCGATTCCGAGTTCACCTGTGGCAAAAAGGTTATATCCTTCAGCGATCTTTTCAGAGGCAACCTCAGCTCCGACTAGTAGAGCTTGTAAGGCTTCTTGCCGTGTCATGGCTGGGCCTTTGGCCATATTTTTAGTCCCATCAGCGACACGTTTATGAATAATATTTCCCTCTAATGGAAAGGCAATACCGACATCAGTCAAAAATACCTCGGCATTCGCTTGGCGAGATAGAACATTGATGGCGGCCCCACCGTTCATGATATTATACGCCATCTGAGGGGTAACTTCCTGAGGAAAGGCACTTACTCCTTCTTCGACGACTCCATGATCTCCTGCCATTAATAGGACGGCTTTCTTTTGGATTTTAGGGCGGGAGGTTCGTTGGATGCCGCCGAGTTGCTTGGCCAAATGTTCTAATTGGCCCAGGCTTCCCTGAGGTTTAGTGAGTGAATCTAAGCGAACTTGGATTTGGGCCATAGCTTCCTCGTCAAGGTCTGAAATGCTCGCAATCAGAGTTTCAAGTTGAGAAAATAGTTGGGATTCTGTTAATTTTTCCATTGGTTTTCTCCCCCTTAATATTTTTATTTGTAAAAAAAAGTAAAGTCCTGACCACAAATAACTTTGTAGTCGGGACTTTACCGTCATCACCGCCGCTCCCCACGGTGTGGGAAACGTAAACATCTTAGGCAGGTCTCCTGGCTAACGAATCATCGCTTAATCCGTAACCTTCCCAGCATAACGCCAGTGGTTTACGAAGCTCATCGAATACAGTGGTGGGTCCGCGTCGGTTTTAAACCGAACTTCCCTATTCTCCCAATGGGCACCTAAAATGTATATATTCTTTCTTTTAAGCATAACACACCCTTTTTCTAATCTCAAGTACTTGTTCATAATTTGACGAGCTTTAACTCTGTTTGGTGCCTGAAGGCAAATGAAGGGCACTCAACACTACGATGTCGGGGAGTTAAAACATGAGAAACTGGGCAAATAATATAAAATATTCATATTTATTTGAATAATATAAAAATAAGTCTTGACGTCCTAATGAGGGCTAGGTATGATGTTATTATTAGGAATCTTAGTGAGAGAATGTTCCCTTCAAGAGAGAAAAGAGAAGAACGTGAGGTGTGAGAAATTCAAAGGTCAGACACGTCTTTACAAGGACTCAATTGACGAATGTGGGTATTTCTCCATCAGTTTAGGAACAGATTTTTCGATGGTAGCGATTGAAAATGTCTCCAACAAAAAAGTGCTAAAAACCAGCTAATAAAAAAGGAGGTATAAATACATGAGCAGACCCCAAAAAGTTAGTTTAGCAGAGGCCATCAGCTTTATTAACGATGGCGACATGCTGACATTTAGCGGATTTACCATCTGGCGTCGTCCAATGGCAGCCATCATGGAACTAATTCGACAGGGTAAGAAAAACTTGCATTTAGTGGAGGTCAACGGCGGGACCCACAGTGATATGTTGATCGGGGCCGGTTGTGTAAAGATATGGGAGTCGTGTTGGAATGGTCACGAATTATTTGGCAAGATCGCAGGAAATATGGCTCGCAAAGTCGAAGCGGGCGAGTTAATCATTGAAGATTACAGCCATGTGCAGATGCTTTGCCGTTTGGTGGCAGGTTCTCAAGGGATACCGTTTACGCCCACTTATGCTGCGCTGGGGTCCGATATTTTGAATCCGGAATACGATATGCTGGGTAAAGCTGGTCTGCGTGATGGCTCTAATCCCAAAATACCAGCAAAAAAATACGAAATATACAAAGAGAACTTTACCGGGACTGAAGTGGCTCTAATTCCAGCTGCCCAGCCCAATTGGTGCATTGCGCACGTTAATATGGTGGGCTCAGAGGGAACCGTTCGGGTATTGGGACAAAAGTTCAGTGATGAGGAGGCGATGAAATCAGCCGACAAGTTAATCGTCATTACTGAGCAGATCGTACCGGAAGAGTTCATCCGTCGTGAGCCGGAAAGGAATCTTATTCCGCCTCACTTGGTTGACTATATTGTGGAATTACCTTGGGGAGCCCATCCCACGGGATGTTTTGGCGCTTATGAAACAGATGGGGCTTTCATCAATAATTTCTTCACTAAGACGCGTACCCAGGAAGGCTTTGATGAATGGGCTAAAGAATGGATCTTTGGAGTTGCTGATCATGAGGAATATCTTAACAAGCTGGGCGTCAGCCGCCTAGAAACTTTGAGGGCCAGCGCTGCGCTAGGCTATTCCACCAAAGTGAAAAGGGGGTCGAGATAATGGCTAGTAATGATTTTGCAAAAGTTGGCGAATTCAAACCAATCGACCTTCTGGCCGTATCCGCAGCAAGAGAGGTAACAGACGGGGAGGTTGTTTTTGCAGGAACCGGATTGCCCATGTTGGCTATCATGTTGGCTCAGAAAACCACTGCGCCTAACGCAGTATGTATTTATGAGGCCGGCAGTGTGGATGGAAGGCCCATTTCTCTGCCCACCTCCGTGGGGGATGCTCGCTGTATCTATCAGGCTTCGATTGCTTCTGGTTTATACGACGTTTTTGGACAACTGCAAAGAGGAAATGTGGATATGGCTTTCTTAGGTGGTGCAGAAATCGATCAGTATGGCAGTGTCAATACCACCGCCATGGGGGGCTACTCCCCAGTCGGCAAGCGTCTAACGGGTAGTGGTGGAAACGCCGACATTAATGCTCTCGCTAAAAGAACTGTCTTTATTATGATTCAGGAGAAACGACGTTTTGTAGAACGCTGTAGCTACATCACTTCACCGGGATGGAGAATCCCTAAGTGGCCGGGTGGCGAATTCGTCCATAAAAAAGAGGTTTACGGCAAGGCTTTCCGGGGCGGTCCCTGGGCTGTTATATCCAATATGGGTGTCTATCATTTTGATGACGATGGAATAATATATCTAGATACGGTTCATCCAGGTTTTACCCCTGAACAGGTCAGAGAAAACTGCATGTTTGACTTGAATATTTCGAGGGTGAGCGGGGAAACCAAGCCTCCAACTTACAATGAGTTAGAACTACTTTACAAGACGGTTGATCCGGAAGGTATTTTCTTACCTTAAGAATAGCTGTAATCGAAGTAAACCATATAGGTAATTAATATGAAAACTAATGCTTAATACAAAAAAACACAAAAAAGATAAGCAATTCCTTGAAGAATTGCTTATCTTTTTTGTGTTTTTTCATAGATTGAACATATTTTCAATCTATGAAATCGCATTTAGTATGATTAGATTCGTCGAAGGGAATAAATAAACTAGCTCAATTAATAAACGATCCCTTTACGGGTTAAACCCTGAATTAGTAATATGAGGGAGGTCGAAATAATCATGAAGAAACTTTTGATCACGGGATTACTAGTCGGTACAGTAGCGATCGTTAGTGGGTGCGGTTCGCAAACCCCAGCTCCGACTCCAGCTCCACCCCCGGCTCCGCAAGTTCAATCACCAACCACTCAGACCGCGCCAACAACGGGCCAGACGCCTGCGTCATCCACCTCGACAACGACCACGGCGGCAAGCGGAAAAGATGTGTATGACCAAAAATGTGCGGGCTGTCATGGTGCAGGAGGTGCGGGTGGTTCCGCAGCAGCCCTGAATAAGGAAAGTAGGACTCAAGCTCAAGTTTATGAGGTTGTCAAGAAAGGTAAAGGAAGTATGCCTGCTTATGCTAATATGCTTAGTGATGCTGAAATGCAAGCGGTATCGCAATATGTGGCAGGCCTAAAAAAGTAGGCGTTGATATGTGGAAAGCACTCCTTCGAAACATCGAAGGAGTGCTTTGTCTATTATACAATAAATGATTTGGGCAGATGCCGTATTTGTTTATGGGATTTGGAAAAGAGTTTTTCCTAGTGTTGAGAGAAAAGGGGAATTCAAGATTTAAAGGTCAAGAACAGCAAAACACCGTTTAAAGTGATGATTAGGCTGACGACGCCTACTCCAATCCAGTTTGTTATTCGTCGATTGACCATTTCACCCATAATATCTTTGCGTTTTGTAATCAAAAGAAGGGGAATTATCGCTGATGGAAGAGCGAAACTCAATACCACCTGGCTCAAAATTAGGATTGTCATGGGATTTACTCCGAGAGCTAGAAGGGCTAAGGCGGGAATGACAGTAATGATACGGCGAACATTTGGCGGAATATCAAGGCCGATGAACCCATTCATCATGCATTCCCCTGCCATTGCACCCACGGCTGAGGAAGACAGCCCAGACGCAAGAAGTGCCAACCCAAAAGCTCCGCTAGAGAGGGATCCGAGTAGTGGAGACAAAGAACGGTGGGCTTCTTCTATCGTGTCAACAGGTAAGCCATTTGTGTAAAAAACAGAAGCGGAAACGATAACCATCGCAGCATTCACCAAAAAGGCAATATTCATAGCGATGATGATGTCAAGGCGTTCAAGTCGGAAATGTTTTTTATTCGCCACGAGATCATTCGCTGTTCGGCGACTTTTTACCAGATCAGAGTGAAGGTAGATCACATGGGGCATGACAGTTGCTCCGAGCATCCCAACGGCTATCAGTACGCTATTCGAACTTAGGCTGGGAATTAATGTATGATAAACAACTTCGCCCCAAGCAGGCTTGGCATAAAAAATCTCTGTGAAATAGGAGAGGCCAATGACCGCAATCAATACAGTAATAACGCGTTCAACAACATGTTGCCCAAACCGTTGTAAATATACGATCAAGAAGGTAACGCCGATAGTCAATAACCCAGAGGAAAGTAGAGGAATACCAAACAACAGATAGAAACCGAGTGTCGCACCCAAGAATTCGGCCATGTAAGTTGCCATGGCAGCTAACAAGGTAATGATCCAAAGGAAGATATTTACCGGCCGACTAAAAACTCGACCACAATGAGTCGCGAGATCCGTGCCAGTGGCGATTCCGAGTTTTGCAGAAAGTGTTTGTAAGAAAATGGCCATAAGATTGCTCCACAGAATGACCCAGAGAAGTGTGTAATTAAAGTTAGAACCTCCACTTATGTTTGTTGCAAAATTTCCGGGATCAATGTAGGCGACACTCACGATAAACGCCGGTCCTAGATATCTTGATAAGGCTTTGAGCTTATCTTGCCATGTTTCACGTATAAGCGGAATAGGTAAAGCAACATTGCGTGTAAGGATGGGGTTTACTCCTTCATTCATTAGAGAACACTCTCCATACTAAGGGTTTTTTCATACCCTGTCACACCACCTTTTCTTTCTATATTGACTGAAGTCCTATTTCTAGCGTATGGAATTGAGGGGGAAGGGGTGACATATTTTTTACAACTACCTTCCCATCGTATATAATGGAAGTATTAGCTATCAGACACTTCAATTAAGAAATGTCGTCAGTCATTTAAACGTTAATTTGGAGAATATTTAGATATTGTCGCAAAAGCTTGGAGAAGATACAAAAATATAACGAAAGGAAAAGGTGAAAATCATCGAAGGTCTGTTCTGGAGTTTCTTTAAGGTTTTTATTGCCTTTTTATTGGTTGGAATAAACGGTTTTTTTGTGGCTGCTGAATTTTCGATGGTAAAAGTCCGCAAAACACGATTGGCAGAACTTGCGGAGAATGGTTCACGAAGAGCCCAAACAGCTCTCGAAGTCACATCAAAACTAGATGCATACCTTTCCGCTAGTCAGCTTGGTATTACCCTCGCTTCCCTGGGCTTAGGTTGGCTTGGAGAACCAGCGATCGCGACTTTGATCGAACCGTTGTTCTTAGGTGTGGGCGGTTGGGATCCAGTCTATACGGAGTCCATCGCTGTTGCGATAGCTTTTTTACTCATTTCATTCCTACACATCGTGATGGGAGAGCTTGTCCCTAAATCTTTGGCCATCCAAAAGGATGAGAGTACTGCACTGGCTACTGCTGGCTTCTTAAAAGGTTTTTACCGGGTATTCTATCCGGTAATTTGGGCACTTAATAACTTGGCCAATCTTGTGTTGCGTATATGGAAAATTAAACCGGCCAATGAAGCTGATTTAGTGCATAGTGAAGAAGAATTGCGCATGTTGGTCGATGCCAGTCAGAAATATGGCTATCTGGATAAAATGGAAGGAAAACTCCTGGACAACGTGTTCGAGTTTTCAGACCGTATTGCGAGTGAAGTGATGATTCCTCGCCAAGATATGGTGTGTATCTTTGTTCAGGATACGTTTGAGGAGATTCTCGATATTGTGAACAAATATGGGCATACGCGTTACCTGTTGTGCGATGATGATAAAGACCATGTTCTCGGCTTAGTTCACATGCGAGACATCTTTCGGCTCAAGGAACAGTCGGACGTAAAAGATATCACTCAAATTAAGCGGGATGTCCTCGTCGTTCCTGAAGGAATGCCAATTTCACATCTAGTACAGAAGATGCGGAGTCAGCGAACCCATATGGCTATTATCGTAGACGAATTTGGGGGATCGGCGGGGCTTGTCACGATTGAAGACATGCTGGAAGAATTGGTCGGGGAAATCTATGATGAATTTGAGTTGGAACAGCCATCTATTCAGAAATTGGCTGAAAATGAGTATTTGCTTAACGGCCGGGTTTTGATGGAAGAAGTTTCAGAACTCCTTGACATTCAACTTGAAGAAGAAACGGTCTCTACCATTGGAGGCTATGTTTTTTCCCGTCTCGGTCGTAAGCCTGTCAAAGGGGATACAATCTATTTTGATGGATTCCATTTTGAAGTGATGGAGGTCAACGGGTTTAGAATTACCAAAGTGAAGGTTATGAGAAAGCCACCCGAAAGTAAAGCCGGCGAAGCGGCCAATGTTCATGAAGCGGTTTAATCCGCGGGGGGTCTACCTCTACCGAAGCAGAGCATAGAGGTCCTAACTGATAAAAAGTGGGAAGAAAGCCCAAGACGGCGTTAAACGTAGTCGTTAAGGGCTTTCATGGTTCGGGGTTCATTTTGCAATCAGGTCATTTGGGTACATAAATCGTTCGCTTAACGAATCATTACTTTGTTTCCCACTAACCAATAGTTGACTTGAATAAGATAGGCAAAAAGCTGTGGAATATCCATTAACTGTCCGAACCAGGGACGACCTGAAGGCATGGTATCTGAAAGCTTCATGAGATCTCGAAGGGCAGGGAGGTTGAGGAAGGGAAGAATCGGCGAAGACGGGTCTTCGAGGATCTGACTGAGCCAGGTGCGAACGGCAGAAAGATAACTAGGGTGATGAGTTTTTGGATAGGGGCTTTTGCGACGCCATAGCACATCGTCTGGCAAGATGCCAGTGAGGGCATGTCGCAGAAGTCCTTTTTCTCTACCTTCAAGTGCTTTCATCTCCCAAGGGATATTCCAGGCATATTCGACTAAACGATGGTCACAGAAGGGAACTCGGACCTCAAGTCCGGTAGCCATAGTCATTCGATCTTTACGATCGAGTAGAGTTGGCATGAAACGGGTTAAAGTTAAGTAGGTAATCTCGCGGATTCGGGTTTCACGTTGCAGATCTCCCTGAATGGTTCTACTGTCTTGGTGAGAAATGGAGGAAGACCCTGGTAGCTTGGAGATTTCTGCTAAAGCTTCTTCATAGCGTCTTGACAAATAGTCATGGGGCTGAAGGCGTGCAATAAGTTCAGGCGAAAGAATCTGTAAACGGTTTTCAACATGCAAAGCCCAAGGAAAGGTTTGCGCGTTGAGGGCATCTGGACGATGAAACCAAGGGTATCCGCCAAACACTTCGTCGGCGCATTCTCCAGACAAACCAACTGTTACTTTGTTCTTGATAGCGCGTGAGAAGAGTAGCAATGAGGCATCGACGTCGGCCATTCCAGGAAGGTCGCGAGCAAGCGTGGCCGCTTTTAAAGTTTCAACGAGTTGGGGAGTATCAAAAGCAAAGTTGGAGTGTTGGGTTTTGAAAGTTTGGGACATTCGTTCAATCCATGGACCGTCTGCATCAGGTTGAAAATCATTTGTATGAAAATATTTATCATTCTCAACATAATCTACAGAAAAAGTCGGAAGGGGTCCTTTTCCATTCTGGTTAAGGAATTCAGAAGCGATTGCTGTAATAGCACTCGAATCTAGACCTCCGGAGAGCAGAGTTCCGATCGGTACATCAGAGACCAATTGCCGTTTGACAGTATCCAGAAATAAGTCTCGTATCTTAGCAGTTGTCGTTTCTAAATCATCTTCATGGACGTTGTAAGGTAGGGCCCAATACCTTGTAATCTTCAGCCCATTTGCTGAATAGGTAAGAACATGCCCCGGTTTTAATTCGGAGATTCCGTCGTAAACTCCCATTCCTGGAGTACGTGCTGGTCCGACGAGGAAGACCTCAGCTAATCCTTCCCTACCAACAATGGGGGAAATATCCGGGTGTTGTAATATGGCTTTGAGTTCTGAAGCAAAGATAATTGAACCTGACTGTTCACTGTAGAAGAGGGGCTTAACTCCCAGGCGATCACGCCCAACAAACAGTTGCTGCTCTTTACTATCCCAGATTCCAAAGGCGAAAATTCCGTTTAAACGCTCTATGCAGGAGGGGCCCCATTCTAAGTAAGAGAGAAGTACTACTTCAGTATCAGAATGCCCTTCAAACCGGTATCCGAGACTCAAAAGTTCTTGGCGGATCTCGGGCGTATTATAGAGTTCACCATTATAAATCAGGGTATAAGTATGTTCACCTCGCTGGCGAATCATGGGCTGACGGCCCCCTTCGGGGTCAACAACAACCAGGCGTCGGTGCCCGAATGCAGCACGGGGGGAAATCCAGTACCCTTCTGCATCCGGACCCCGGGGTATAAGTGTTTGAGTCATTTGGATGAGAACATCCTTTTGAAGAGTTAGATCATGTCCCCAATCTACAAAACCTACAATTCCACACATGTTAATTCCTCCTCTAGTCGGTAAAGATAACCATTATCAATTAGATTTAATACACTCTATTCCCTTGTAGTTAAAAGTGTTCATGTTTTTCCCTAAGTTTTCTCCGCATTCGGAAGGGATTCCGAACGTTAATGAAGAAAATTAATAACCATACCTTGATTTTAAGGGAGGGATACCATGAATAATATTCAATATGACCCTGAACTGATTTTGAATGGATTCACAGAAGAAGTTTTAAAGGATTTAGCGAGAAAATTAAAACGAAAAATAAAAGCAACAAAAAACGAAAATATTCAGGAGATTTTGTCCCCTCCAAGAGGAAAACCTGAGGGTAAGGTTAAGGTTTGGCAAGAAATCAATCGGAATTTAAGAAAAGAATTAGAAGCCCTCTCAGAGGAAACATCGATGATGTTTTCTTCAGGTAATGTACCTCTAAAAGAACAATTTAAGGTAGGATACATGTTTACGCTGAGCTCAGACCCACAGATTAAAGCAATAGGAGAAAAATTATATTGTCAAGCTGCAGAGAGCAAAGATCAAGAGAGAGAGGAAAAAGAAGAAGCTATGGCAGCAATAGCCTTGGACTCTATGAAAGCTAGAGAAGAAGCCGATGAAATGCTAGAAGCCAGAGAAGAAGCCGATGAAACAATAGAAGTTAAAGAAGAAGCCGATAAAATGCTAGAAGCTAAAGAAGAAGCAGACGAAACGATAGAAGATAAAGAAGAAGCAGACGAAACGATAGAAGCTAAAGAAGAAGCAGACGAAACGATAGAGGCAAAAGAAGAAGCAGACGAAACGATAGAGGCAAAAGAAGAAGCAGACGAAACGATAGGGGCTATAGAGGAAGCAAACGAAATGATAGAAGCTAGACAAAGTAACGAAACGTTGGAAACTGGAGAAATGATGCAAGCAAGAGAAGTAAAAGTCATCATTGATAGGGCCTACGAACCTTCCATATTGAGGATGCCCTCCGGAGAAAAGGAAACTCAAGAAACCGAAGAACTCCACAAGAGGATTAGGACTTTAGAAAATAAGTTGAGAAAAGCCAATATGGACGGGCTCAGAGTCAAGGGACAGTTAGAAAAACTTAAAACAGACATGGTAGCGCTGAAATCTCAGTGGATTAGAGAAAAGGAAGAGGCAGGAAAATATCGTAATAGGGTGAGAGAACTTGAAGAGGAACGGGAAGATAAAGAAAAAGAGCTAGAATTACTGAGCCAGAAACTAGAACAGAAAAAGCCCCTGGCTCAACAAAAAGTAATGGAACAATCACCGCGAAGAGAACTACAAAAAGTTAAGGATGAACCATGTGCTGACATCGATCTTACAATATACCAGGGGCGAAAAGCTTTGATTTTTGCTGAACGTGACAATGAAATAGATAGTAGGCTCATTGCCTTGGGTATCATTCCAATTTGGGCTATGGAAATTGATTGGAATCGTCCACGACGGAGAATGTCGACGTGTGAACTTGTCCTCTATAAAATGAATGACGAGAAGCTTAAGAAAATTGATGAGATTAGGGATATTGCTAAGTACTGGAACATCCCGTGCAGTGAACTCTTGAATATCAGTGGGAGGACCGTCCATGATCAGAGATAGTAGGATCTGGAATTCAATCATAACTGGAAAACCAGTCATCGAAAGTATCGATGTGGATATAAACTCGCAGTCTTTACGGTTACAGGTGGATATGATTTCCATTTTGCCAGATAGTCTACACAAGGCTTTAGATGGACGTCGCCAAATTACGATTTGGGGTAAAGATTTAATGTTGGCCGGATTTCCGGATGAACTTGTGACAACCTCTCATTTTAGACAGTTCGAGATTAATGAGAACAGAAAATCACGGGCGAGGGAATTCTTTAAAAGTCGGCTCCTTTCTTTTACGGTAGAAGCTGTCAAGAAGGACACTCAAAGAGTATATTTTAACGGAAAAAATGTTGCTTTTCACGATACACCGATTACCTTTAATCCCTATACTTCGCAATTTACACCAATACCGATTATTGCAAGAGACGTACCAGCGGAGCGAGTTCAAAAGATTCTTTATGAGAAACTCCCTTCCATTGATTTTCTATCTTATCAATACCCAGAAGATCCCCCTTTAATTATAGGCTATCAGAATCATTTTTTTGGATGTAAATCCGGTTGGCTGGGAGAACTTAGGCAACACTGGCGTATTTATGTTGCTGAAGGGGAAGAAGTGACTTGTGTCCCAGCTGAAATTCCTGAAAGTAAAATTTTAAGGCGGGGAAACTTGGCGTTTCTGCTTGATGAGGATTTAAATGAAATCAGTAATCATTTGTTGTTTGGTGAACCTTTTCCAGCCAATGAGTTTATTAAACGGTTTAGCACATCAACTCAGGCATTCGTAATCTCAACAAGTCAGTCCTCATTTGAAAAATTCCCGGAAATTAAAACTGTGCCAAAAGTTAAGATGCCAGAGGTTCATTCTATGGTGAGAGATGCAATGACGCGACCTTCTGAAGTGCTTGAAGCTGGGATGCAGGATTTTGAGGTGCAGGAGGGCGTGGATAGTCGAGAGCAAACGTTTATCAATGACTTGAATCAAGTAGCTTTGTCGAATCAACTTGTGTATGACATGGAGGACCTTGTGAATTTTCATATAGCTATTAAAACAGGCGCCTTAGTGGTTTTAGCAGGAATGTCTGGAGTCGGGAAATCCCAGTTAGTCATTAACTATGCCCGTGCTTTAGGACTCTCAGGTGTGGATGAAGCTGGTGAAGAACGCAAACAATTCTTATTTATACCGGTTCGCCCGCACTGGAATGATGATGCTGACTTGATTGGTTTCTACGATGCGATTCACAAAATTTATCGTCCAGCGGAAACGGGTCTTGTTGATTTGCTCATTGAAGCGGCTAAAGAAGATAATAAAGACAAGCTCTATCTTATCTGTTTTGATGAGATGAACCTTGCACGGGTCGAACATTACTTTAGCCAATTTCTCAGCATTTTGGAGCTTTCGGAAGATCGATATCTAACATTATATAGTGAAAAACTCGCACCAGAGGTGTATAACCGGCACGAGTATTCGCCGAGGGTTCCCATCGGAAACAATGTGTTTTTTATTGGCACGGTTAACATCGATGAATCTTCGTTTCAATTTAGTGATAAAGTTCTCGACCGGGCGAATGTCATTAGTCTCAAAATATATGAATCATTGCGCGCTTGGAAAGCGATGTTCGAAGAAAGATCATTAGGAAAACCGTCTGAAGAACGAACTCAACTTTCGCCTGTGCCTGGAAATGTATTTGCTTCATGGTGTAATAATTCACCAAGTGAGATCGGTTTGTCGGATGCGGAAATCGATTTTCTAGATGAATTGAACTCAGTTCTTCGCAAAATTGACAAAGATCGGGTTGTAGGGTATCGAATTATTCGCCAAATTGGTTCTTATTTAAAAAATATCCCATCTAGTAAGGATGGGCAAGGTCTCCTGGATCGTGGTAAAGCATTTGATCTTCAATTAGTGCAACGGATCATGACGAAATTCAAGGGACCAGAATCGGATTTAGAACCCCTCTTTGGTAAATATTCCGAGCGAGAGCAGGCATACAGTCCAATTCTTCAGTTATTTGAAAAACACCGTGCGGTTTCGACATTCAGCTATTCCCGAGCTGTCTGCCATAAAAAGGCGAAGGAGCTTTTAGATCATGGCTACGCGTCTTGAGGATTCCGGTTTTTCTATTGTTTTTCTAATAGGCAGACAAGAGATGCCGCGATTGGTTACACCGGACAGCGTTATTGAGGTATTTGAACGAGAAAACCTATATGTTTCGTATACTTCGAATCAAGAGAATGCATACCTTTATATTGACGGTCTGGATGGATATGCCTCATTAAAGCTTCATCTTGATGAGGAAGGAATCCCGTGTCTTAGGCCAGGAACTCAACGCTTCTCTTTATATAGTGATGTCAATGAGGATTACCCTTTGATTCCTGGGGACTATATGATCTTCGTAAAAAGCAAAGGAGAAGTCTGCAGCTCGTTAGAAGCAACGTTAAGAATTAGACCTAATAATATAACGGAAGATCAACTAGACGTGATGCGTAATGAGCTTAACGAAATGGTCCAGGGGCTCGCTTTTGACCAAATTCGGACGAGTCCTGGGCTTAAACTCTTTGAAGAAAGAGGGGTGCTTCCCCCTCTGGTGTTGGCGGAGTTTGTGAGTCTAAATCATATGGTTAGGAAGCTTGAGGTAACCCTTGAAGATTTGACCCGCCGCCCGGATCAGTATCTCGAACGGCAGTATCGTGAAATAAAGGCCTGTGCGAACTCTAAACAGGATGCTAAGTCTTACCGCTGGTTGTTATCGGCTCAAGGACAACGTGCCAATGTTGATTCTAAGAGCGTAGTTCACCCAGAAGTTATCCTTGGAGTTATCGATTACCACACGTATAATACACCTGAAAACCGGATGGTGCTGGGCTTTCTTCATTATATTTTGTCTCAATTGGAATTCGTTTTGCAAGCCATAAGGTGCACGATTACAGAAGAGCAGAGGGCGATCGAAGCGAGAATTCCCTACGTTATGGTTCAAAAATCAACTAGCCACGAAGTTCGCGCCTTGAAGGCGAAAATTGTAAGTCTCGAATCGATGGAGCGTGAAATGCAAAAAGGGATTTTTAACGTCCGGAAATACATGGATCACCCTGTGTTAAAGGGACTAACACCGTTAAGCGCCTCTAATCAGTTTTCCCCGAAGATTCAACGAGATTGGCGGTATAAGAGAGTCTTCACTTGGTGGAAACAACTGAGAGCACAAGATTTTAAAGTTCCTTCACGTCATGATTTTAAGGTGCAGTGGAAGCGGACCGATGTTCTATACGAATATTGGTGTTACATGAAAACCATCATTGCGCTTGAACAATCGGGGTATACCCCTACTTCTGGTTGGATTTATGATGATTCATATAAAGTGAATCAAGAGTTTGTGTTCCCAGTGCTTCAAGATGATACGTTAGTGGAAATGGTCAAAGGTCCAATTCGCCTATCCGTGCTATTTAATGAGAAAATGCCCCGAGCGCGGCGCGGTGCACTGCGAAGTAAGCGCATTCTCTATATGGAAGGAACTAATTATAAGCCGGATATTCGAATTGACGTTTTCGATAATAATGTTTATTCCGGCTCCATAATCGTCGATGCCAAATACCGTAAGAAATTAAACATTTGGAATAATGACAGGATCGAAGACGAGAATCGTCCGAAGAATATGAATACCTTACAAAACTATTCTAACTCTCTGAAGTATGTTGAGGATCCAGCAGGGGTTTCTAAGGCTCTCAGAGTGATTGCCCTTCACCCAAGCTACGGGCCTGAGGTGGAAGACATTGAGGATACGAATGTGAGTCTCATTCAACTACGGCCGAAAGAGCGGTTATCGCATTACTCGGAGTATTTGGTGCGGATAATTGAGGGGTGAAGCGAGGAGAGCAGGTGCCTTTGCATGTTCGCTCGAAACTTATGTTGCTACTATTTGATTTTTGAGGAGATTTAAAATTGCTATTGAATGATTCCCACAGGGGTATGTTATATATTTTTTTATCCGCGATTCTTCTAAGTACAGGTGGCTTATTTATTAAAATTGTGCAGGCAAATCCACTAGCTATTGTAGCGTTGAGGTCGGGTATAGCAGGTCTGACATTGCTTCCCTTCTTAAGGGTAAAACATATCAAGCTGAGCGCTTCAACGATCGTCTATATTTTTTCATACACCGTGATGATGGTTGCTTTTGTGTCGGCTACAAAATACACGACGTCTGCAAATGCAGTTGCGCTTCAATATGCCGGTTCTTTATATTTGTTTTTATACAAAGTTTTCAGACGACAAATAAAAGTGCGACTGGGAAATGTAATGCCGATGGCGATGATCATGATGGGCATAATCGCATTCTTGTTAGAGCCCAGCAAAGGCCATAATATGGCGGGTAATTTATTGGCGGTGATCAGTGGGATTGCTTTAGCAGCTATGTTCGGAGCTCTGCCTCAAATCAAGGGTATTTCTCCCGTTTCATTGGTATGTTTAAGTAATTTAGCGATATTTGCCCTCGTTTTTCCCCTGATTCCATCTCATGAAAATCTCCTAGCTATAAGTTCACAGGGATGGATGGCCCTGATTTATTTAGGAGTCATTCAAGTAGCTCTTTCATATATTCTTAATACTAAGGGTGTTCAACTCACAAGCTCTTTGCAAGCCATGGTCTTAGCTATGTTTGAAGCAGTGATGAATCCATTATGGGTGTTTATTTTTATCGGCGAAGTTCCGTCAAGCTATGGATTTGTGGGAATAACGTTGATCCTGGGGGCTGTCTTATTTAATGTCATACAACAAAGCAACTATGAAAAAAGAAGTAGCTGATATAAAAGAGCAAGATTCAACTTTAATACAGAGTCCACATTGAAAAATCCGCCAGCTTTTAGACAGGGATGAAATGGCGGCTGAAAAACAATTAAAAAACAATCCGAAAATGAGCTTCGCACCTTGGTAATAAGGGTGCGAAGCTTTTTTAGACTTTAAATTCGGACCATTTGAATAAACTCAAACGTCAAACTTTTAAACTTGGATAGTTGGGGTTTATTACAAAGGCTTGTTTCTTCAAGGGGAACATCTCCTGAAAAATCCGACATAAGGTCAGATGTGTTTTTACAAGGACACTCCTTATATCCCACTTTTAGAACTAGACAGGAGAATAATTTCTTGGGCATCTCCTTATTTACAAAATCATGATACAATAATTGCATAAAAACTAGAAACGAAAGAAAAGGAATATTGAATGATGAAGATTAGAACTGTTTCAATTGTAGGGTTAGGTGCTTTGGGAACAATCTTTGCAAAGCATTTTTCTGATAAATTATCAATACATGATGTTCGTGTTATTGCAAACCAAAGCCGTAAACAGAAATATGAGATGAATGGTATCTATTGTAACGGAGGGCGTTACGATTTCAATTATGTTTTACCTGAAAGTGAGCAAGAGCCTACTGACTTATTGATTTTCTGTGTAAAGTTCAATCAATTACCGCAGGCAATTGAAGACGCAAGGCATCAGGTGGGAGAGCATACAATCATTCTCTCAGCCTTAAATGGAATTTCCAGCGAAGAAATCATAGGAAAAGCGTTTGGAATGGAAAAAATGCTTTACTGCGTCGCTCAGGGTATGGATGCAGTAAAGATTGGAAACGAGTTGAACTATGAGAACATGGGAATGCTATGCTTTGGTGAAAAAGATAATACGGTTTGGTCAGATAAAGTGACTACTGTAGCAGAACTATTTGATACCCTTGATTTTCCTTATGAGGTTCCGAACGAGATGGATAAACGGATGTGGGGAAAGTTTATGTTAAATACAGGGGTGAATCAGACAGTAGCAGTATTTTCAACGAATTATGGTGGTATTCAAGTAGCGGGCGAGCCTAGGAATGTAATGATCGCAGCGATGAGGGAAGTTATCGTCCTTTCGCGAAATGTGGGTATAAATTTAGGAGAATCAGATTTAACATATTGGTTAGAAGTTCTTGCTAAGTTAAATCCGTTGGGAATGCCTTCCATGCGTCAAGACATGCAAGCTAACAGGAAAACAGAGGTAGGGCTCTTTTCAGGAACTGCCATTACTTTAGGAAAACAATATGGTGTGTCAACACCTATCAATGAATGGCTATATCATAAAATTCAAGAGATGGAAAAGGACTTTAAGTAAATTGTTGATTGTATACTTAACTTGTGTAGTTGCAAAATCTTCAACGAATAACTATAATTTATAAAACGTGAAGTGGTATAAATGAAGGAGCTAGAATACATATGGCACTTGTGAATGAGAATTATCTGAAGTTACCAGGGAGCTATCTTTTTTCTGAAATTGCCCGCAGAGTAAACCAATTTAGAGCGAACAATCCGGAGGCGGATATTATCCGGTTGGGAATCGGAGACGTAACACGTCCCCTGCCACCTGCTGTTATCGAGGCGATGCATAAGGGCGTGGAAGAAATGGGGAGTTCGGATACCTTTCGGGGGTACGGTCCGGAGCAAGGTTACCAGTTTCTTATTGAAAAGATTATCGAACATGATTTCACCCCTCGTGGAGTGGAACTCTCTGTTGATGAAGTCTTTGTTAGTGATGGAGCGAAAAGTGATACCGCAAATTTCCAGGAACTTTTCGGAGTCGATAACATCATGGCGGTGACAGATCCAGTGTATCCCGTTTATGTCGATAGCAATGTCATGGCTGGGCGGACAGGGACGTTCAATAGTGAGAAGGGTCAGTATGAAACAATTGTGTATCTCCCGTGCACAGAAGAAAATGGTATGAAGCCTTCCCTTCCTGAGACACGTGTGGATATGATTTATCTCTGTTTTCCAAATAACCCGACCGGGATGACGCTTTCTAAAGAGGAACTGAAACAATGGGTGGATTATGCTCGAGCAAACCGCTCTATCCTTTTGTTTGATGCGGCTTATGAAGCATTTATCCGAGAGGAAGGCGTTCCGCACAGCATTTTTGAGATTGAAGGGGCCCGAGAGGTTGCTGTAGAGTTCCGAAGTTTTTCCAAGACTGCAGGCTTTACCGGAACCCGTTGTGCCTATACCATCGTTCCAAAGGAAGTCAAGGTCTATGATTCTAAGGGTGAAGCGCATAGTCTCAATCAGCTTTGGCTTAGAAGACAAACTACAAAGTTTAATGGAGCGTCTTATCCTGTTCAAGCAGGAGCCGTTGCTGTATTCTCGGAAGAAGGAAAGCAGCAGATCAAGGAAACTATTGATTACTACATGGAAAATGCCCGGATCATCCGTGAGGGCTTACAAGACGCCGGTTATACCGTATTCGGTGGAGTCAATGCGCCCTATATCTGGATGAAGACCCCGAATAATATGGGCTCCTGGGAGTTTTTTGATAAACTGATGAAGAATGCAAATGTCGTTGGAACACCAGGAGCGGGCTTTGGTGCGAATGGTGAAGGGTATTTCCGTTTAACTGCCTTTGGCACTCGGGAAAACACACTTAAGGCGATTGAACGGATTAGGATGAAAATGTAGGCGAGAAGTGACTCCCAAAAGTAGTTTTCACACTCGAAATCACAGCTAAAATCCGCTTAAGTATTAGATACTTAAGCGGGTCTTCTTATATTAGAGCATAAGTCTGTGTGGACAGCGAACGTAGTTATTTCTGTTATGAATAAATACGAATTACTTTGGAGGTATCATGGATAAATTGGACTATAAAAAGGCCTACAAAGACTTATATCAACCAAAGAAAAAACCAGTTATCATTACCGTGCCTGCCATGAACTTTGTTATGATCGAAGGCAAGGGCGATCCCAATGGAGAGGAATTTTTCCTTGCCACTGCCGCACTTTACAGTCTTAGTTATGCAGTGAAAATGTCCTACAAACGAGTTCATGTTCCAACGGGTTATTATGACTACACTGTTTTCCCCCTAGAAGGTGTGTGGGATTTACTTGACAAGACCTTGCTACCCACTGATAAAAGCAACTTTAAGTACAAAATTATGATGCGCCAGCCAGAATTTCTAACCAAAGATTTATTTGAACGATTTAAAGATGAAACAAAAAAGAAAAAGCCAAACCTTTACCTAGATAAAGTGGAATTTGGCACAATATCAGAGGGCTTATGTTGTCAAATGCTTCACATCGGAAGCTATGATAACGAGCCAGAAAGTTTTGGTATGATGGATCAGTTTTGTAAAGATAACAGATATAAGAGGATTTCTCATGAACATCGGGAAATATATCTTTCAGATCCTCGCAAAATCGAACCAAACAAGCTAAAAACAGTGTTGCGGTATAATGTTGAATGGGTTTGTGTTTGATGAGTTAGCGAAATGCAAGAATTCCTTTTTTAGGTCGAAGGCTTTAATAATTACTAGAACAATGTCTTTTGCGGTCGATCGAGACCTCTGGGGTATGAGGCTCATAAATAAATGAAGGGTGATGTAAGATGTGTTAAAGGATAAAAAACTTAGAATTTTAAAGAATGGGCCATACATAATATCCGGGGATATACCATTGTCGGAGAAAATTATCGTTTCAAAGGGTAAAGAAAATGAATATAAGGATGGGCGTGAACTTCCACAGGCTCAGGGATATGCACTATGCCGCTGTGGAAAGTCGAAAAATCCACCCTTTTGTGACGGGTCACACGAAAAAGCCGGTTTTGACGGAACTGAGGATGCATCTACAGCTATGTATTCAGACAGGGCAGAAAAAATTGAGGGGCCTAATCTTGACCTCATGGACGATAATCGATGCGCCTTTGCGAGATTTTGCCATAGGAAAGAGGGGAACGTTTGGGAGCTTACAGAAGGCTCTGATAATCCTAACTATAGAGAAGAAGCGATTAAAGCAGCAAGCGATTGTCCTGCAGGAAGACTTGTTGCCATGGACAAAAATGGAGAAGCTATTGAACCTGAATATGACCCTTCGATTGAAATACTTCAGGATCCTGAAAAAGGAGCCAGTGGGCCAATCTTTGTTAAGGGGAATATTCCCATTGAATCCTCGGACGGTTCTACTTATGAAGTAAGAAACAGAGTCACTCTTTGTCGCTGTGGTGAATCAAGAAATAAACCATATTGCGACGCTACTCATGTTTCAATAAAATATCTAGATCATACGTAAGAAATGTCCATTTTATAAGGCTCGAACCTTAGTTTACACTGAAAAAATAGATTATCGAATGCGTCACTCATCTTAGTATAGGTTTGATGTTGACTTAAGTTGAGAATCTATTAAACTTGAAATAAAGGAAGCGTGGGACAGTTCATCAGGGGATGGTGAACTGGTTAAACTATATGAAGAAAGGTTGATCGCTATGATATCAAAGAAAATGCAAGTGCAGGTACAAAACAGTTCTATTATTCGTGCCATGTTCGAGGAAGGGAAGCGACTGGCGGGAATTCACGGAGTGGAAAATGTCTTTGATTTTAGCCTTGGAAACCCCAATGTTGAGGCACCTGAAGAAGTAAAAAAGGCAATTTTAGAGATTGTGAGTGACAAAGATTCTGCAAATATTCATGGGTATATGAATAACTCCGGTTATGAAGAGGTAAGAACTGCAATTGCAATGTCTATCAATGATAAATTCGGTACCTCTTTTACACAAAATAACATTCTTATGACTGTTGGAGCAGCAGGCGGGTTAAACGTCATTTTTAAAACGCTACTTAACCCAATGGATGAGGTCATCACATTTGCACCTTTTTTCGGAGAATATAGAAGCTACGTGGCAAACTACGAAGGTGAATTGGTGATCGTATCCCCAAATGCTGTTGATTTCCAGCCTAATCTCGAAGAATTTAAAGCGAGAATCACTCCCAAGACTAAAGCGGTAATCATCAATTCCCCCAATAATCCAACCGGTGTCATCTATTCGGAAGAAACCATCATCAAGCTTTCTGAAATACTGAGAGAGAAGCAAAAGGAATTTGGAACCGATATTTATCTCGTTTCCGATGAACCGTATCGAGAACTTGCTTATGATAACGCTGAAGTGCCTTATCTATCAAAGTATTATGCGAACACGATCATCGGGTACTCTTTCAGCAAATCCCTTTCGCTGCCGGGCGAAAGAATAGGCTATTTAGTGATTTCGGACCAAGCTACTGATTACGAAAATATCATTTCAGCAGCGAATATTGCCACTCGCATTTTAGGTTTCGTCAATGCTCCTTCGTTATTTCAACGCGTCATTGCTAAGTGCTTAAATGCAAAAGTGGATATTGAGGCCTATAACAGGAATCGGGAACTTCTTTATAATGGGCTCTCATCCTTTGGCTACCAATGTATTAAACCCGAAGGTGCATTTTACATGTTTGTTAAAACTCCAATAGAGAATGAGGTTGAATTCTGCAACCTAGCCAAGAAGAAAAATATTCTCCTTGTTCCTGGAAGTGCATTTGGCTGCCCGGGTTATGTCCGTATTGCCTATTGTGTCGCTTATAAAACAATCGAGAAAGCATTACCGGGCTTTAAGGCTTTAATCGAGGAAGTTAAATAATTGTTACTATGGGACAGTCATTGGAACTTAATTAATAAAATCCACAGGGGGCGAAACAAAACTTGAGATTTTTTCAAGCTTGTGGTGCGCTTCCTGAAAAAGAGGATTGTACACCAATAAAGTGGTTTACAATCCTCAAAATTTATATAGAATCTACAATTTCGGTTTGCGTATTTCGGTTGATCTCCCCAATGTTTTTCAAGTTAGCCCTGATTCTAAGCATCGTTTTAATAACCGTCTCCTGCTCTTCTTCTGTAGTACCCTTCATGATATTACACTCGAATTCATCAACAATTTGTCGGCACGCAGTATAGACTTCTTCTCCTAAATCAGTTAGCTGTATTCTTCGTTCCCGCTTATCTTTTACTGGTATTCTCTCGATGAGGGCATTCTTTTCAAGACGGTCGGCAGTACGAGTAACCGATGATTTTTCTACATTCATATAATTAGCAATATCTACAAGCGTCGATGCCCCAAAGTTTTTTAAGTAATAGACAATCATCCATTGTGAATGATGAAGGTCGTAGGCGGCAATTTGTTCATTTAGCTTATTGACAAAGAATCTGGACATTTGCAAGTAATTATGAAAAAATTGATGATAGTTCGTCAGAAATATCCCCCCTAAAATTAGTTGACTAAGCAATTATACATCTTTCCTTCTAAATATGTCTACAAAATACCGTTCCTGGTAATTAAATCCAACAATTTCTTAATTGCTTAACATCTAAACCTAATGCAAGCCGGCGAGCGTTATATCACGGATGATGACCTTATCGCCAAATGAGACTTAATTATTTCGAAGGAGCGCATTGCAGGCGCTCTCTTTTTATGTGCTAGATATAAACAGTGTAAATAAGAAATAATTTGCAAGTATGATTAGTATGATGTATCATACTTTTAGGGGTGGTAAGAATGATGCGACACGGTAAATTTTATGGTTCGACGGTTATGGGAGAGCGCGGACAAATAGTTATTCCTGCGGAGGCTAGAGAAGAGATCGGTATCGAGCCAGGTGAGAAACTCGTGGTTCTTGGGAATAAGCGAAGAGGGGTGGTGATCTTATTCAAATCCGATGTTATGACGAGATTTGCAGACATGATGTTTCGAAAAGCCAGGTTTTTTGAGGAGATGTTTAGTTCTACCGTAGAGGATTCAGAACAGGATAAAACTAAAGAGTAATCAATCTGTGCAAGTGAACATAATGTTTGGACCTTAAGATCTGGGAGGAAACTAATGCCGATTATTATTAAGTTTTTTAAGGATAAACGCTTTCGAAAGATTATCTCCATGTTTCTTCAATTCGTAGTTCAACTTTGGTGGCTTAATAAGAAAAAAAGATTCCTCACAGAAGAAAAGTATCTAAAGAAGACCAAAGCCATTTATCGGAAACAGGCCAGCGTATTTACAGAGACGGCTACAGAACTTGGGGGGCTTCTCATCAAACTGGGACAATTTTTTAGTTCCAGGGTGGACGTTTTACCTGAGGAGTACACAAGTGAGCTTTCGAAGTTGCAGGATGCCGTTAAACCGGTCAGAACGGAGAAAATCATCCGGCGGATTGAAGAAGAATATTGCTGTCCTATTGCTGACGTTTATACGAACTTTTCTCAAGAGCCGGTTGCTTCTGCATCTTTGGGGCAGGTTCATATTGCTGAGATAAAAGGTCATAATAAAGTAGCGGTTAAAATATTGCGGCCCGGCATCGAGGAGATTATCCAAACAGACTTTAACGCGCTCCGGTTTATGGTGACCTTCGCAAAGCGATATCCCAAGATTAGCGCATCAGTTGATTTGGAGCAGATTTATCAAGAGTTTGTTGAAACGACACTCGATGAACTCGACTACATCAAAGAGGGTCGGCATGCGGATATCTTCCGAGCAAATTTTTCGGGAGACTCTAGAGTTAGCGTACCTGAAGTGCATTGGGAGTACACAACTCAGCGTGTATTGACGATGGAATATGTCACAGGCTATAAAGTGAACGATTATGAGTCTCTTGAAAGGGTCGGATTAGATCGAGCACAAATTGCGGACACCTTGATTTTCGCTTATGTGCAGCAATTACTGACGGATGCATTTTTCCATGCAGATCCCCATCCGGGTAATTTACTAGTTAAAGAAGACGGAACACTCGTTTTCTTAGATTTCGGAATGGTGGGGCGGATTGAGAAAGGCATGCGGGAAGAATTGATTGCCTTTGTCATGGCTTTGTTCAAGAAAGATACAGAACAAATGGTGATCGTTTTTGAAAAGCTTGGGTTCCTTCGGCCACATGCTGATAAACAAACCTTAGTTAAAGGGCTCAAACTCATATTAGCTAACGTCTTTGAGGATCCTAACCTGAATAAAGTCAATTCAGAGGAATTTCTCCTGGAATTAAGAGAATTTATGTATTCCCAGCCCTTTCAGATTCCGGCGCGTACCTTGTTTTTAGGAAAGTCGCTCTTAACGATCATGGGGATTTGTGGTGGACTAAACCCTCAGCTCGATCTTATAAAGACGCTTCGACCTTATGCAGAGGAACTCCTAGCTGGAGAGAATAAAGGAAATGGCACTCAAGGTTTTATTATAGACCAAGCAAAAAAGACACTCACAGAGATTATTACTCTTCCCGAAAAATTGAACCGATTTATTACTGGGTTAGAAGTCGGTGAGATTAAAATTCATCCGTCCAAGAGTTTTGAGTTAAATCTCTTACAAAACCAAAGGGACCAGGCAAGCCGAATTGTGCGCGCAATTTTTAGCATTGGGTTCTTAATCTCAGGAACGATCTTGCTAGAGGGCCTCTATTTTAAAGTTGGATTAATGCTAATTCTTCTTTCAGTATTCACCTTAGTCTTATTTTTGAAAGGGAATTCAAATTCTACGGGGCAAAGAAGAATGGGCCAAAGAAGCAGGGCTATACGCGAATCCTCAGGATTTCGAAAACCGCGTTTTCACCCCTAAAAATTGAGGTTCATACAATTCAAATAGAATTAGAAATGGAGAGGTATTTATGAATTTAGAGAACATTAAGTTCACCTTCGAAGAGAATGAAGAAGGTTTCACAGTGACCCTTAAAGGGGACAAAGAGAAGCTTAGAGCGAAGTTGGAAGCGTTTGAGGCATTCCTGAATTTCCGTGAGAAAGCCAAGCAAGCAGGCTTCGAGCATCCTGGCAGCGGTTCCCCAATTCATCAGTTTTTTAAAGCCATGCACAAACATCATGGTCAAGGGGGGCATTGTGGTCATCACGGTCACCACGGAGAACATCCTTTCAAACACGGACATTGTGGAGAGTCTTCAAAGGGTGAGGCTACAGTAAATCAAAGTGAGGAAAACAAACAGGCGGAAGAGTAAATAATAGCCGAAAAGTCAACAAGCCTATCTCTCAAAATATTAAATGAGAGATAGGCTTGTCTTTTTTCCATTATTGCATACAAAGCTATTCCGTCGAAAATAGAGGTGTGATTTATCTCACACCAAAGGAATCTTCTTAATCACGGTTCTACACTCGGATATGATTTAAACTAAACGTAGTCAACTTGAGAACAACAAACTTCAAATAAAAATTAGGGGGAAACAAAATGAGTATGTTTTGTTATCAGTGTCAAGAAACAGCCAAAGGAACCGGATGCACGATCAAAGGGGTCTGCGGAAAATCCGAAAACGTTGCTAATTTACAGGACCTGTTGATTTATACCCTAAAAGGGATCTCAATTTATGCAGTTCAAGCTCGGGAACGCTATCTCATCCGCAAAGATGTTGAAAAGTTCATTATGGAGAGCCTCTTTAGTACAATTACAAATGCGAACTTCGATAAAAATCGCTTTGTAGAACGAATTCAAGAAGGTCTCGCTCTTCGAGAAGATCTCAAACAAGCACTCATTAGAGTGGGCGGCACGATTCCGGTGAACTTACACGATGCAGCTACTTGGACGGCACCTGCCGATGAGTTCGAAAAGAAAGCAGCGCTCGTAGGAATATTAACGACTGAAAACGAAGATGTTCGTTCCCTCAGAGAATTACTCATCTACGGCTTAAAGGGGATGGCTGCTTATGCCGAACACGCGTATACTCTCGAGCATAAAGTAACAGGGATCTTCGCGTTTATCGAAAAAGCCTTGGCTGCTACCCTCGACGACACGCTCGAAGCTGGTGACCTCGTTGCCCTAGTCTTAGAAGCAGGAAAATATGGTGTCGATGTGATGGCCTTGCTTGATAAAGCCAATACCACAACCTACGGTAATCCTGAACTAACCAAAGTAAACATTGGGGTTAGAAATAATCCAGCTATTCTCATCAGTGGTCACGATCTGAAAGACCTCGAAGAATTGCTTGTCCAAACACAAGGAACCGGCGTGGATGTCTATACCCATGGTGAAATGCTCCCGGCTCACTACTATCCAGCTTTTAAGAAATATGATAACTTTGTCGGCAACTACGGAAATGCTTGGTATAAACAAGATAAAGAATTCGATTCCTTCAATGGGCCAATTTTCTTGACCACTAACTGTCTC